>PLEI01000091.1 GCA_003136415.1 Acidimicrobiaceae bacterium
TTGGGGTCCACTTCACTCCATGCCCGTGGAGCGCGCCACAACCCTCAACCAGCGAGTGCACGACACCGCGCGCGAACTCGGCATGGAGTGGTCACTGGACAGCGCCCAACCGACTAACACTTTCGACGCCCACCGCGTGATCGCCCTCGCGGCCACCCAAGATCTCCAAGTAGAGATGCTCGAACGCCTCTTTCGTGCCTACTTCAGCGAAGGACTCCTGGTCAGTGATCGCGCCACCCTGGCAACCCTCGCTGCCGAGACCGGGGTCGCCGGCGTGCGGGAGATGCTCGCCTCCAGCGAGTTCGCCGACGCGGTTCGCCACGATGAGCACCTCGCCGGGAAAATCGGAATCACCGGTGTACCGACGCTGATCTTCAACGGCCGCGTCCACGTGTCGGGCGCCCAGGGTTCCGACAAAATGCTGGAAGCCCTGCGCGTGGCGTGGACCGATCGTTCGGACTTACCCGCTTAGATTTCTTCGCCGGCCGGCACCACGGCCGCGGTGGCGACCGAGTGCCCTTCGTCAAGATTCATCACCCGCACCCCGGTGGCGTCACGTCCCTGGGAAGAGACTTCTCTCGCGGTCGTGCGAATCAGCACGCCGCCGCTCGAGGCGAGCAACAACTCGTCGTCCAGTCGCACCATGAACGACGCCACCACGAAGCCGCGGGCGGCGGTCAATTTGATGCCGCGCACGCCCTGACCACCGCGTCCTTGACGGTTAAAACGCTCGGTCTTGACGCGCTTGCCGAATCCGGTATCGGTGACGAGGAAGAGGTCCGCGTCGTCGCGCACCACGTCCAGGGAGATTGCCTTGTCGTCGTTGCGCAACTTGACGCCGCGCACGCCCGTGGCGTCACGTCCCATCTCGCGCACCTCGGACTCGTTGAAGCGAATCGACATGCCGCGGAAAGTGACCATCATGAGATCGTCGCTGCCACTCGTCGGTACGACGCGCACGACTTCGTCACCCTCGCGCAATTTGATGGCGATCCAGCCCTCACGACGTGACTTGTCGTACTCCGAGAACGGCGTCTTCTTCACCGTGCCGTCCGCGGTGGCGAACACCAGGAACTTGTCATCCGGGAAGTCAATCGTGGTGACAATGGCCTGGATGGATTCATTGGGCTGCAGATTGAGCAGGTTGACGATCGCCGTGCCCTTGGCGGTACGTTCCTTGATTGGAATCTCGTGTCCGCGCAGACGGAACACTCGACCGAGGTTGGAGAACAACAACAAGTACGCGTGTGTCGTCGTGTGGATAATCTGCTCGACGAAGTCCTCTTCCTTGAGCTTGGCGCCCTGCACGCCGCGGCCCCCACGGGCCTGGGTACGAAAGGCGTCCGCTGACACGGACTTGATATATCCCGCCTGGGTCATGGTGATCACGACCTCTTCGTCGTCGATCAAGTCTTCCATGCCGAGCTCGCCGGGATCGTTCACGATCTTGGTCCGGCGCTCGGTGGCGTACTTGTCGCGGATCACCGCGATCTCTTCGGCAATCACCGCGCGCAGCCGTTCGTCACTCGACAAGATCGCCTGCAGCTCCGCGATCGTCTGACGTAACTTGTTCATCTCTTCTTCGAGCTCGGACCGTCCCAGCCGGGTGAGGCGGCCGAGTGTCATATCGAGGATGTGGTTGGCCTGATCCTCGGAGAAGTCGAAGGGGCTCGCCATCAATGAGACGCGTGCAGCCCCCCGGTCGTCTGAACCGCGGATCGTCGCAATGACTAGGTCCAGCATGTCGATGGCCTTCAAGAGACCTTCGACGATGTGGGCGCGAGCCTCGGCCTTGCGCAGGCGAAACTGAGTGCGGCGGGTGACGACATCAACCTGGTGGGCAATGTAGTGACCCAGAGCCTGTGCCAAATTCAGCGTGCGCGGTACGCCGTCCACGAGCGCGAGCATGTTCACCGCGAAAGTGGTTTGCAGCGAGGTGTTCTTGTAGAGCTTGTTCAAGATGACATTCGCGTTGGCGTCCCGCTTGAGCTCGATAACCAAGCGGGCCTGACGTCCCGCCGAGTCGTTCTGGACTCCCGAGATACCGTCAAGGTCGCCATTTTTGACGAGGTCGTAAATCTTCTCTTCAATTGACTCGACCGAGACTTCGTAGGGGAACTCAGTCACCACGATGCGGCTGCTGCGAGCGGTCTCTTCGATCTCGGCCACCGCGCGCATCTTGATCGAACCTCGTCCCGTGCGAATGGCGTCGAGAATCCCCTGGCGGCCCAGAATCTGCGCCCCAGTCGGAAAGTCGGGACCCTTCACGAAAGCCATGAGGTCATCGGGAGTCGCCTCGGGGTGCGCCAACAGGTGCAGGGTGGCGTCAATGGTCTCACCCAGGTTGTGCGGCGGAATCTTGGTCGCCATGCCGACGGCAATGCCCTGTGATCCATTCACTAACAGGTTCGGGAATCGCGCGGGTAGCACGGTGGGCTGCAGGGTCGAATTGTCGTAGTTGGGCTCAAAGTCGACAGTCTCTTCGTCGATCGAGTCGAGCAACTCGAGCGCCAGGGGTGCCAAGCGGCACTCCGTGTAACGCATCGCGGCAGCACCTTCGTCGGGACCAGTACCGCCGAAGTTGCCGTGCCCGCTGATGAGCGGGTGGCGCATCGCGAAGTCCTGCACCATGCGCACCAGGGCGTCGTAGATCGCGCTGTCGCCATGGGGGTGATAGGTACCCATGACTTCGCCAACCACTTTCGCGCACTTGGTGTGCGGTCGGTCGGGGCGCAGCCCCTGGTCGAACATCGAGTAGAGAATTCGCCGGTGCACGGGCTTGAGGCCGTCGCGAGCGTCGGGCAACGCACGCGATACGATGACCGACATCGAGTACTCCAAGAAGGAGCGCTCCATCTCTAAGTTGATCTCTATGGGTTCGACGTAGCCGACGACTTCGTCGCCCCCGTCGGAGTTGCTGCCGCTATTGGTACGAGCCATGTTTTCCTTCTCTCCTAGATGTCTAGGAAACGAACGTCTTTTGCGTTGGTCTGGATGAAATGTCGACGTTGGGGGACATCGTCACCCATCAAGATTGAGCAGACCTCGTCGGCGAGGGCCGCCTGCTCCACGGTGATCTGCAACAGGGCCCGCTTCGTCGGGTCCATAGTGGTGTCGCGCAACTCGTCAAAGTCCATCTCTCCCAGACCCTTCAGTCGCTGGAAGTCGTTCTTGTGATTTGGATTCTCGCGAAGAAAGACGTCCATCGCTGCGTCGTCGCGCAAGTACACCTTCTCCTTGCCCACCAGTGTGGAGTAGAGGGGTGGCTGCGCCACGTAGACGTGTCCGTTGTTCACCATCTCGGTCATCTGGCGGAAGAAGAACGTCAAGAGCAGCGTGCGGATGTGACTACCGTCAACGTCGGCGTCCGCCAACAGGATGATCTTGTCGTAGCGAACCTTGGTGACGTCGAAGTCTGCCTCGACGCCGGCACCAATTGCGGATATGAGCGCCTGGATTTCGGTGTTCTTCAGGATTTTGTCGGTGCGCGCTTTTTCGACGTTGAGAATCTTTCCGCGAATCGGCAAGATTGCTTGAATTTTCGGGTTGCGCGCGTCCTTGGCCGAACCGCCGGCGGAATTGCCTTCGACAATAAAAAGTTCACACTCACGTGGATCCTTCGATGAACAGTCAACGAGTTTGCCGGGCAACCCAGCGCCGTCGAGAGCGCTCTTGCGACGGGTGAGGTCACGCGCTTGGCGCGCCGCCATGCGGGCGCGTGACGCCTGCACGGCCTTGGCAACGATCTGACCGCCCTCTTTGGGGTTCTCCTCGAGCCATTCGGCGAGTTTCTCGTTCGTGGCGCGCTCGACGAGGGAGCGAATGGAGACATTGCCAAGCTTTCCCTTGGTCTGACCTTCGAACTGTGGTTCTGCGAGACGCACCGAGATGATGGCGGTGAGGCCCTCGCGGATGTCCTCACCCAAGAGATTGTCTTCTTTTTCTTTGAGGAGGTTGCGCTTGCGAGCGTAACGATTCACGACATTGGTGATGGCCTTGCGAAATCCCTCTTCGTGCATACCGCCCTCGATGGTTGAGATGCCGTTGGCGAAGGAGTGGATGCTCTCGTAGTAGCCCGTGTTCCACTGGAAGGCGACTTCGACTTCCTGACCTTCTTCGGTCTGCTCGTAGAACCCGACTTTGCGAAACAGCGACTCCTTGGAATTGTTGAGGTGCCGCACGTAATCCACGATGCCACCGCTGTACTTGTAGGTCTCCTTGGCATCTCGCCCGGCCCGCTGGTCCTCGAAGCGAATCTCGAGGCCACGGTTGAGGAATGCCATGATCTGGAGTCGCTCGAGAATGGTCTGCGCTCGGAATTCGACGTCCTCGAAGATGGTGGGGTCCGGCGTGAACGTCACGGTTGTGCCGGTACGTCCCCGTGGAGCGGGTCCGGTCACCCTCATCTTGCCTTGGGGCTTACCTCCGTTGGCGAAGTCGAGTTGGTGGCGCTCGTTGTTGCGATCGATCTCGAGAATCAACGAGGTCGACAAGGCGTTCACCACCGACACACCCACGCCGTGCAGGCCGCCCGAGACCTTGTAGCCCTCGCCACCGAATTTTCCGCCGGCGTGCAACACCGTGAGGACAATCTCCGCCGCCGTCTTGCCGGGATACTGAGGGTGTTCGTCGACCGGAATACCACGTCCGTCATCGATGACGCGACAACTCCCGTTGGCCAGTATGGTCACGTCAATGCGCGTGCAGTAGCCGGCCATGGCCTCGTCCACCGCGTTGTCCACCACCTCCCATACGAGGTGGTGTAGGCCCGCGGGACCGGTGGATCCAATGTACATTCCTGGGCGAACCCGGACCGGTTCAAGGCCTTCGAGAACGGTGATGTCACGAGCTCCGTAGCTCGATGACCCCTTGGACTTTTCAGCCACGGAGTAATCCTTTCAATTGTTAGAAATTCGGCGCGCACGGCGCTGCCGCGTTCACTAGAAACTTGCTTCCATCCTACTGGTTGCGGGGTGACATTCCGGACGTCTACCAGCGTAAAAAGCCCTTTATTTCAGGCTTTCTGCACCGTTTTAAGTGAAGTGGGCGCCCGATCTTTGAGTGGCGCCAAACCATCCAGAATTGACTCCTGGTCGAATGAGATTTGTTGAGCGAACGCACCTGAAGGAACACTGATGACGAGTACATGATTCTTGACAAATTCGGGCTGACACACGTCGGCGACGGCGGGGGGCACGAGGGTTGGCCATAACTCGCGAATCTCTTCAATTGCGGTCAAGTCCACCTTTTTCACGCGTTTGGCCATTGTGCGCAACAGGTCGCCGAGCGGCTCCGGTTTGTCAGAGAAACGACTCATGACTTCGCCGCAACATCAATGATTACTGCGGGGGTCATTGCGTGTGGCAACGGTGACGCCGTGGTGACCAAAGTTTGGCCCCCCGGGAGCAAATTGAGAAGGCGATCGCTACGCAAGGGGTCAAGTTCACTGAAGACGTCGTCCAGCAACAGCAGTGGCGCCACCCCGCGTTGCTGTTGCACCAGTTCATGTCCCGCCAAGCGTACGGCGAGCGCTAGTGAGCGCTGCTCACCCTGGGAGGCTTGGCGGCGGGCGTCACGACCGTCGAGTTGAAAAATCACGTCGTCGCGATGGGGACCGATCGTGCTGTAGCCCCGATGGACGTCGTCCGCCAGCGCCGCTGATAACGCGGTGGTCAATACTCCTGACCAGGAGAGTTCGTAATCGCTCGATACCGAGAGGGTGTTCTGGGCGAGTTCTTGGTAGAAGTGCGTTACTAATGGGCCGAGTTCAAAAAGCAGTGCGCGACGAGCGTCCACCAATGCATCTGCGGCGGCGCAGAATTCTGCATCCCACACCGCCAACTCATCTCGCTGACTGAACGAAGGACGAATACCCTGCAGTGCGCGCAGGAGGGCATTTCGTTGCTGAAGTACTTTGGCGAACCGCTCGATGACATCGCCGAGGTGTGGTGACACGTCAGCAAGGAGGTTGGTGATCAGCGTGCGCCGTTGGTCGGGGCCTTGACGTATGACGTCAACACCTTCGGGGGTGAAGACGGTAAGTGGCAGCACTTCGGCTACGACGGCACGCGAAGTGGGGCGTTGCCCGTTGACCAGCATGCGCTTTGTGGTGTTACGGACTCCGCGATGAAGAGTGAGGTCAATTTGAACACGGCGATCGTTTTGAAACAACGTTCCGTGAACCTCCGCCAGATCGTGGTCAGTCCGGATCATGTCACTCGCCGATGTGGTGCGAAACGAACTCGCAGTCGCGAGTGCGTAGACTGCCTCCAAGACAGAGGTTTTTCCCGTTCCATTGGGTGACAACAACACCGTGACGGCGTCGTGGTCTGGGTGAAAGACCAGTTCGTCGAAGGGCCGGAAGTTGCGAAGGATGAGTTCGTGGAGTCCCACGAGACCGTCCGGTCCCTACTGAACGCGAACCGGCATTAGGAGGTAGCGAAAACGCACATCTTCCACTCCGTGCACCATGGCGGGTCGAACGGCGTCGGACATCTCCAGGATAATCTCATCGCCCATCACTGCTTCAATGCCGTCGATCAGGAACGACGGGTTAAAGGCGATGGTTAGTTCCTCGCCCTGGTAGTCAGCGTCGACGTTGTCCTCGATGTCACCCGTGTCGATGCTTTGGGTACGAATCTCGACTGACTTTTCCTTCATGGTAAGTCGGACCGACGAGGTGGAGTCTTTGGCCAACAACTTGGCGCGTTTGAGCGAGGTGAGCAGGGTGTCCTTGGCGATTCGCAACTGGTTGGGGTAACTCGCGGGAATCAACTGCAGTACTGAGGGGTAGTTGCCGTCGATCAAGCGTGAAGCGATAGTGCTCGCGCCCACCACAAAACAGATTTCGGCGTCGGTCAACGTGACGCCAATTTCGGCGTCACTAGACAAAGCGGATGCCCCACGCTGCAGTTCCTGGAGAGCTCGTGCGGGAACCAGGAGGTCTTGTGTTCCTCCTATGCCGGGCACCCCTGGAACGTCACGAACCGCCAGTCGGTAGGAGTCGGTCGCGATGAGGCGCAGGGCATTGTCATCGTGAGTGAAGAGAACACCGGTTAACAACGGTCGTGCGTCATCATTGGCGGCGGCCCGCACAACTTGGTTGAGGCCCTGGACGAGGTCCAGTGCCGCAATGGTGGTTGTAGTCCCCGTTACGGGCGGAAGGTTTGGATAATCCATCACCGAGAAGGTTCGTAGTGAAAACTTGGCACGACCTAGCGACACCTCGACGTTTTCGTCGCGACTCGCAATAGTCACGGCTCCAGCTTCGAGGGAACGCACAGCATCAACGATGAGACGCGCGGGCACGACCATGGCGCCGTCTTCGATGCCAATTACGTCAACATTGGTGCGCACGGTGATGTCGAGGTCAGTACCGGTCACTATTAGTTGATTGCCGGTCAGTGAAAGAAGAATGCCGGACGAAGCTCCGATGAGGCGGGTGGCGACGACTCGACTCGCTGCGCTAAGCGCCTCGACCAGAAGATCGCGCTCTGATTTGAACTTCATGAGACTGCCTTTCGTTGCTACTGAGGATACGTGTGGATGGGTATGTAGAAATTAGTTAGTAGTAGTAGGCCTGTGGATTTGTGGGTAAGTTTTTAAATTACCTGATGGTGTGTGACGTGAAGGTGAACGTTTCCTACACAGGCGTGTGGGGAGTTGTTTCAACTCTCTAAATTCAACTCTGAAGTCATGTGGAACACCACCCCAGTTATCCACTGATATCAACAAGCGTGTCGCCACTTTCCCCACAAGACCCCTACATTTCACCCTGGAGTTGCTGGGTCAAGGTGTTGATCTGGGTAAGCAACTCGACGTTCACCGTAATCTGCTCCTTGATTTTTTCAACGGCGCTGATCACGGTGGTGTGGTTGCGCCCATCGAATATTCGAGCGATCATCGGGTAGGAGTAGTTGTCCAGGAGGTCGCGGATGAGGTACATCGCAACGTGTCGAGCCTGGACGAGCGGACGGAGCCGTTTAGATCCCAAAACATCTTCGGTGCTCAGGCCGTAGAAGTCGGCCACGGCCTTGATGATGGTTTCAGGCTTCAACACTACGTGCTCGTGGCCCAAGCCAGTGAGGTGTTTTTGTGCCAGTTCGAGGGAGATGGGAACTTGATGCAGGTTGGAAAACGCGCGCAGCATCGTGATTGACCCCTCGAGCTCACGGATGTTGTCTCTCACCCGGTGGGCAATCCACTCAGTCACGTCATTGGGTAGGGTGATTCCCTCCGCCTCAGACTTTGAGCGCAAGATAGCGATGCGGGTCTCTAGGTCAGGTTGGTCAATGTGTGTAACGAGGCCTTGCAACAGACGACTGCGGAATCTCTCCTGTAAGCCAGCGAGGTCGCGCGGCGATCGATCCGACGATAAGACAATCTGCTTACCTTCGCTATGCAGTGTGTTGTACGTGTGAAAGATCTCCTCGTGGAAAGTCTCGCCACGCGACTCCATGAACTGAATATCGTCGATCAACAACACATCGACTTCGCGGTAACGCTCGTGTAACGCGAGTTGAGTGCGCGTCTGGATCGCGCGAATGAAGTCATTCAAGAACGTTTCGGTCGAAACGTAGAGAACCTTACGGTACGGGTAATTCTCCTGTACGTAATTACCAATAGCGTGGAGAAGGTGGGTTTTACCGAGACCGGAATTACCGTACATCAACAATGGATTATAGGCACGACCAGGCATTTCAGCGGCTGCGAAAGCAGCTGATCGCGCCAGTTGATTTGAATTGCCCACGACGAATGTATCAAAGGTCATCCGCGGGTCTAAACGAAGGGGGCGATCCGACGTCATCACTCGCGACGCCGAAACGTCACTCTCTACGGGTATCGGCTCGGGCTCGCGAACACTCCCCTCACCCACCGTCAGAGAAACCGTCACCGACTTACCCAACAGTTGTTGTGCTTGTTCAGTGATCAATGGCAGGTAACGCTGCTGCACTCGTAACAATTGAATCTGGTTCGGAGCAGAAATAATTAACTCGTTGTTTTGGTAATCCACAAGGCGAAGTGCACCGAGTCCCGCGGACCACATTGCGTCAGAACTATTGCCACGTAAGGAGTCTCGCAATTCTGACCACACTTCGTCGATACTTTGCATGTTTTCCTCCACAGACCAAATCTGACTTTATCCACAACCACGAAATTGTAAAATTCGATGGCCTGCCCACTCGGGGTTGTAACACTACACCGCTCAAGGGGGTTCGCGAAGGCCGGCGAAGGCCGTAGTGGGATAGGATTGTCGTCAGCAGCGCGCCAGCGACCCCCAGGGGGTACCGCGAAGCGTATTGACACAGCTTGAGAAGAGGATTTTGTGAAGCGTACTTATCAGCCAAATCAGAGGAAAAGGGCCAAGACCCATGGTTTCCGTGCCCGGATGCGAACTCGCGCCGGACGAGCCGTGCTCAAGTCTCGTCGTCTCAAGGGCCGTCGCCAGTTGACGGTCTGAGCCTCCTCGTGCCCGGTCGGGTCAAAACCCGACGGCAGTTTGCCGAATTCGCGACACCAACGGGCCGTGGACAGAGTGGAACTCTTCGAGTTGTTTTCGTGGAGCACTCGGACCAAGGTTCATGCGCCGTGGCTTACGCAATCAGCCGAAAGGTTGGCAATGCGGTTGTTCGCAATCGAATTCGCCGCCGGCTCCGGGTTGCGATGGATGGCCTCTCCCCCGCCCCCAAGTCAGGTTTATACCTGATCAAGTGCGGAAATGGGTCAGGACACCTCTCTTATGATGAACTCCAACACCATCTTCAAGCGGCGCTCTCCAAGGCACAAGCACTCTGAACGTTCTCGCGCCGCAACACTGATCCTCACTCTTATTGTCTGGTATCAGAAGGCACGTGCGGGGCGCATTGCCCCGTGTCGCTTCTACCCATCGTGTTCGCACTATTCCTATGAAGCTGTGTTGATCCACGGGGCACTGCGTGGATCAGGACTGGCCGTGCGCCGCATCAGCAAATGCCGCCCTCTGGGGCCTCACGGCATCGACCTCGTACCCGAAGCGAAGAAAGTTAGGACACCTACTTCATGAAGTCGTTTTCGCACTCCGTTGGCTCCCTCTTCCAGCCGATTTTCCACCTCTTTGGCTGGATTCTCGCCTTTTTCTACAGATTTGTTCCGAACTACGGCGTCGCCATCATCCTCTTGACGGTTGTCATTATGGGTGCTTTGACCCCGTTCACCATCAAGAGCACCAAGTCAATGCAGGCCATGACGCGGCTTCAGCCTGAAATCAAGAAGCTCCAGCAGAAGTACAAGGGTCCCGAAAACCGTCAGCTCCTCAACGAAGAAATGATGAAGCTGTATAAGGAAGAGGGAGCCAACCCGCTGGGCGGTTGCCTCCCCGTGCTGCTCCAGGCACCATTTCTCTTCATCCTCTACAGCGTCATCAAGGGACTCGCCAACGTGGTCCACCACGGAAAAACCCTGGTGGCGCAGCCCCGATATATCCCCCAAAGTTCCACGATGTACCACAACTTGGTGGCCTCGCACGGTCAGATCAAGGTGTTCGGCATGGACTTGAACCTGAAAGTCTTCAGCGCCCACAGTTCGTGGTTAGCCCAGATTCCGTTCATTGCCTTCGTGGCGGTGGCGGTGGGGCTGCAGTATTTCCAGATGGCCCAACTTAACAACCGCAGCCGCAAGACCGGTCAAGCGATGCCGGCGCAGCAACAGATGATTCAGCGATTCATGCCGATCTTTTTCGCATACTTCTACATCATCATTCCCGCAGCTGTTGTGTTGTACATGATTGTTTCTACAGGAATACGCATAATTACTCAGGACCTGATGTTCCGCGCCGGTATCTCGAACCCTCAAAAGAACGGTGTCAAGCCCGTTGAGAAGGAGTTGCCGGCGGCGGCGCAAAGCAAGGAAAAGAAGGACGAGCCGAAACCTTCAACTATCAAGCCCCAGGCACAAAGTCGCTCCAAGACAAAGCGCAAGAGAAAGGAACGGTAACCATGGATTGGGTAGAAACCACCGGTAAATCAATCGATGAGGCTACTGATCGGGCGCTCGCTCATCTCGGCGTGCACCGAGATGACGCCGAAATCGAAATTCTCGAGGAACCCAAAGCGGGTCTATTCGGACGAATTCGTGGAGAAGCACGCGTTCGTGCTCGCGTTCGCCCCGCTGGACCCCGCCCGAAGCGTTCGCGACGCTCCGGCGGCCGTGAAGATCGGCCTCGCAACAGCGAAGGTCGCGACAACACCAAGAACAAGGGGCCCAAGACGAAGCCGTCTGAGAGCGACCGACCACGCAATAATCGTGAGAGGCCCGAATCTGGTAGAGAAAAGCAGGGTTCCAGCGGACAATCACCGAGGTCCGAGAAAGTTTCATCAAAGGAGAGCAGCATGGCTGAAGGAATCACACTGACAGAGCAAGGAGCGATCGGTAAGGGTTTCCTCGAGGGCCTGCTGTCCTCGATGAATATTAGTGCCGAAGTAAGCGTCCGAGAGATTGACCAAGAGACAGTTGAGCTGTCAGTCAACGCCAATCCGCCGACGGAGCTTGGTGTTCTCGTCGGCCCCCGCGGCACGACCCTGCAGGCATTGCAGGAAGTGACTCGCACGGTCGTTCAGTCGAAGAGTCCCGGCCGCACGGACCGAATTCTGGTCGATGTCGCCCAGTATCGTGAGCGCCGCGTGGCTGCGTTAGGACGGTTTGCTTCTCAGGTTGCCCAGGAAGTGGTGGGAACGGGCGAAGAGCGTGCTCTAGAGCCAATGTCGGCGGCTGACCGTAAGGCCGTTCACGACGCTTTGTCCGAGATTGGCACGGTAGTGACCCGATCCGAAGGGGAAGAGCCTCGCCGCTTCGTAGTGGTTTCTCCGGCATAATTGATACCGTGACAAGCCAATGGTTGTACCGCGCCCTCGAGGAATCGAGGGCGCGGGGCTTTTTAGGACCAGTTGCGATTGAAACTCAGATTGAGCACGCGTCGGGTTTCCGCCACGTATGGGATGACATCACCCCTACCCCACCTGCTCAATTCCTTGATTTAGGTAGCGGCGGCGGACTGCCGGGACTGGTTCTCTTCGAGTACTGGGGAGTTCCCGCGACTTTTGTTGACTCAATGGTGAAGCGCACCAGCTTTCTTGAGGAAACTATGCAGTGGGAGGGCGCACCCTCGGGAGGAATGGTGCTGAATGGCCGTGCTGAGCAGCTCTCACGAGACCACGATCTTGAAGGTCAATTTCCTTTGGTAACTGCTCGATCGTTCGGTCCTCCGGCAGTTACGGCGGAATGCGCAGTACGGTTCTTAGCCATTGAGGGGGTACTCATCGTCTCTGAACCACCCAACGACGATGACCCAGATCGATGGAACCCATCGGCATTGGGACAACTGGGCCTGCGCTCCGAAGGACGTGTCCGTCACGGGGCCGCATATCAGATCCTGCGTAAAATTCGACCGACACCTGAGAGGTATCCCCGAGAGATCGGCATACCGGGGAAAAGCCCCCTATTTTGATGTTTCACGTGAAACGTCAAGATACGACGCTCAAGTTACATTCCAACTTCGAGCGATCTCGCAGTTTCCAGGGCTCCCCGTACAATGTCAACCCGCACTCCTGCTTGCACCGAATCGCTGAGCGACCTGATCATGGACTGAATGTGTCACGTGACTTCACGCAAACCCGGGGGCGTCTTCGATGCTGAGAGTTTCCGTAACCCCCGTAGCCTTTCGGAGTGTTTCACGTGAAACAATCTCTCCGGCGCAAGCTCCGGGTTGGTCAGGCGGCTCGATAGTGGAGCAGTAGGCACCCGCAGATGAGCCGGGTACACCTAAGTCTCCGAGAGAGGAGTGTTTCACGTGAAACATGGGTGAGTGAGTCAATCTCATGCATAGATGATCACCTGCTTTGGGCGGCTAATCAAGTTTCACGTGAAACAGGTGACTCGACATACGCTGGTCCGTCCACATTGATTGTCAAATTCTCTTCCTCAATGCGCCATGCAAAACACAAGGGGCTCTTCGGAAGGTAAATTACGGCGGTTTGAGGGTATTTACTTTTCGCCACGAGGAAGAGTAGTGTTGCGTGCAGTTGTTTCACGTGAAACACGCGGACTTGACGACAAATTGAAATCACGAATGAATATCCTTAGTTTGTCGGAGTGTGGGAAGTAGCAAGCGGGGAAGAGGCTTATGGTAGATGCCGCCAAAATGAGGATTTTTGCTGTAGCGAACCAGAAAGGTGGGGTTGGAAAGACAACCACTACTACCTCGCTCGGAGCCGCACTGGCGGAGGCGGGGAAGCGAGTACTAATTGTTGACTTGGACCCCCAGGGCAATGCTACGACTGGCCTGGGAGTTGACGGCCGTCGCTTTGAGAAGTCGGTGTACGACGTCTTGCTGAACGATGTACCAATGGTGGACATCGTTGAGCCCACGGGCTTCAATAACCTCTTCGTCGCACCCGCCACGCTCGACCTTGCCGGAGTTGAACAGGAACTGACGGCAGTGATTTCGCGCGAGCTTCGCCTCAAGAGGGCGATTGCCTCGGTGGAAGGTGACTTCGATTACGTCTTCATTGATTGCCCCCCCTCTTTGGGATTGATTACGATCAACGCCTTCGCGGCTGCGACAGAGATTATGGTTCCGGTGCAGACCGAGTTCTACGCCCTTGAAGGGCTCACCCAGTTGAGAGCGATTATTGATCTTGTACAGAAGAACCTCAACCCTGACTTGAAGATTTCAAAAGTTGTACTTACCATGTACGACTCTCGCAATACCCTGTCCCAGGACGTGGCCCTGGAGGTTCGACGCCACTTTGCGGAAGAGTTGTGCCGCACGAAGATTCCCCGCACGGTTCGCTTGGCGGAGGCACCCTCCTTTGGCCAGCCGATCACCGTGTTCGATCCCCAATCCAAGGGCGCCAAAGCGTACCGCCAGTTAGCAGAGGAGATCATGAATGGCTAGAAAGCCCGGACTCGGAAAGGGCCTCGGCGCCCTGATTCCCGAGGGTCAAGAAGTAGTGGACGATGTCCAAGTTGTGGCGCCCCTCGGCCCGCTGCGCCATTTGCCCGTTTCCTCAATCAGTCCTAATCAATTCCAGCCGCGCAAGGCGTTTAACGATGAAAGCCTTCAATCACTCGCCTCTTCGGTACGCGAGCTTGGGGTCCTTCAACCCATTATCGTGCGTCCTCTTGAAGGTGATCCCAACCGATTTGAACTGATCGCCGGCGAGCGCCGCTGGCGGGCCGCAGGCATCGCCGGCCTTGAGACGGTGCCCGTGCTAGTTCAAGATTCTGTCAACGACCGACTATCACTCGAACAGGCCGTGGTAGAGAATCTCCACCGTGTCGACCTTCATCCTCTGGAAGAAGCCTCTGCGTACCAGCAGTTGATCGATGACTTCGACCTCACCCACGAGCAAGTCGCCCAGCGTGTGGGAAAGAGTCGTGCCAACATCACCAACACTCTGCGTCTACTACAGCTCGGCGAGACTGCTCAAACAGCTCTCGCCCAGTCACAGATCTCTGCGGGACACGCCAGGTGCCTCTTGGCGATCAGTGACCCGGACGCCCAGGCGACTATGGTCGCGCGCGTCATCAAAAATGAACTCTCGGTGCGTGCGACCGAGGAAGCCGTCAAGGTGTTTCTTGAGCCTCGGCCTATAGACACCCCGACTACAACGGTTCCGGACATCTCGGGCAAACGACCGAGTTTGCGACCCGTGCCTGATGCCAGCGTGGCGGAACTCGAGCAACTCCTTGAGGACTACCTCAATACCCGGGTTCACGTGGACTTGAAGGGACGCAACGGCCGCATCATCATTGACTTTGCGGACCTTGATGATCTGGAGCGAATCTACATCTCGATCTCGCAGGTGAAGTAACTCTCAACCCTCAAGATAACCTTCTCGTTGAAGTTATCCCCAAGTTGTGGATGAACCTGTGGGTTTCCCCAGTAAATCAGGGACTCTCTACCGTATTGACTGGTAAATACGCCCTCGCAGCGTCATTTCAAAATGGTTAACTGTGGAAAAAGTCGCGGATTGCCTGCGAAATGGCCCTCGCCAACTGATCAGCCTCGTCCGGAGTCATTTCTCCGTGCTCCACGTGGAGCGTCGTCATCTGCGTCTCTCTCAAAAGAGGCATTGCCATGCCCGTGACTTCGATGCGCAAAGCAACATCGTCGCGCGATACGGCGTTAGCGACCGCGCTGGCGAGCTGTTCGCCCCGTCGAGAGTAGGACTTGTAACTCGACCAGTAGTGCAGGTGAATCCCGTCCCACTGGGGCTGTTGGCTTAGCGAGATGACGCCCAGAGCGCCGACGGCATTGGCGTAGACGGCGAACTGATCCACGGTCCACGTCACGCGGTGCTCGTCGAAATCACCAAGGGGGAGTTCCCTGGCGATGATCTCGGACATTGGACTGGATCCCCAGACGACGATCGGGCCGCGTCGAGGTTGGCCAAAACCGGCTTCGTCGCGAGCTTCACTCACCAGGGTGCGTTCGCTCGTGGGAGAGAACCGGCGCAGCTCAATCAATGTTCGTTGCGTGAGGGTGCCGGTGGTCTCTAGTCCGCAATTGCGCTGGAAATCACTCAGCCCTCGGTCAAGCAGCGGTCCAAACACGCCATCGACACGACCCGGATCGAAACCGAGCTGGGAAAGCCGCACCTGCAACTCAGCGACATCATCCCCTCGTAAATAGGGTTTTACCAGGTATAAAAGCCGGTCACCCAGACGCCAACCCGCCTCGAGAAGCCGCGCCCAGGTGGTGCTGTCCACGAGA
Source organism: Acidimicrobiaceae bacterium (assembly GCA_003136415.1). Classification (GTDB taxonomy): domain Bacteria; phylum Actinomycetota; class Acidimicrobiia; order Acidimicrobiales; family RAAP-2; genus RAAP-2. The sequence continues at coordinate 15,752 of PLEI01000091.1, forward strand.
CCGGTAATGGCTAAGCCGCGAGAACGCTGAAAGGCTTCAACCGTCGCCTGGGTGGCCTCGGAGAAAGTGTCACCGAGGTTTTCCAGTGGTACGAGGCCCAGCGACGTCAAGCGATCATGAAGGTCGCGAACGCGTCGGCCCGACGCCCCGAGAGAAAGAGAAATGGTGTCCAGAAACTACGACGTTAGAGGTTGGCGGTGATCTCTTGGAGAAGGGCGCCCTTAGGCTTGGCGCCGACCAGACGAGCAACCACCTCACCGTTCTTGAACAGCAAGAGGGTGGGGATGCTCATTACCGAGTATTTGGTGGCGGTGGCGACGTTGACGTCAACGTCGAGTTTGCCAATGGCAAACTTTTCGCCATGCTCATCAGCGAGTTCTTCGAGGATGGGAGCAATCATTTTGCAGGGCCCACACCATTCGGCCCAGAAGTCCACCAGGAGCGGCTTGTCCGACGAACCCACGACTTCGTCAAAGGTGGCGTCGGTCAACGTCGCAATCTTCTCGCTCATAACTACCTCCAGATGTGGCGTCGAACATTCGCGACGCGGTGCCCACCTTAGCGAGCAAACCCTATAGTCCTTGCGCTTCGAGCCAGCGCTCGGCGTCGATCGCGGCGATGCAGCCCGACCCCGCGGAGGTAATGGCCTGACGATAAACGTGATCTTGAACGTCGCCCGCCGCGAATAGCCCATCAATGGAAGTGAATGATCCCAGACCGGTACGCACGTAGCCGTTGTCCTCGAGGTCCATCTGGTCCTTGACGAGAGTGGTGTTGGGTACGTGGCCAATTGCCACGAAGATGCCCGTGACATTGAGAACGCGCTCTTCGCCGCTCACGGTGTCGCGAACCCGCAATCCCGCGACCCGGTCCTCGCCGAGCACCTCGAGAGCTTGGGAGTTCCACGCGAAACGGATCTTCTCGTTGGCGAAGGCTCGTTCCTGCATGATCTTGGAGGCGCGCAGCGAGTCGCGTCGATGCACAATCGTCACGCCTGACGCGAATCGAGTCAAGAACAGCGCCTCTTCCATGGCGGAGTCGCCGCCACCGACCACGGCAATCTCCTGACCGCGAAAGAAAAATCCGTCACAAGTGGCGCAGGTCGAGAGACCGTGACTTAAGAGGCGCTCCTCGCCCGGCACGTTCATCATGAGGGACTTGGCACCAGTGGCGAGGATCACGGTGTCGGCCGTGATGCTCGGCTCGACGTCGTCGGTGAGCCAGGCGCGAAAGGGGTGTGACGTGGTGTCGAGTTTCTGCACTTTGGTGACGCGCAAGTCCGCTCCAAAACGCTCGGCTTGTGCGCGCATGCGCGCCATCAGTTCCGGGCCCGTGAGAGCCTCGGGGAAGCCGGGGAAATTTTCGATGTCAGTGGTGAGCATGAGCTGGCCGCCGGGTTGGTCAGTGGTCGAGGAGGGCTCGCCCTCGATGACGATGGGATTCAACTGGGCTCGTCCGGCGTAGATGGCGGCAGTCAGGCCAGCCGGGCCCGAACCAACAATGAGGACGCGGGTGTGGGTCATTACTTCCTTAGTGAGACGGGACGGCGTTTGCGCCAGATGAAGAGACCTCCACCAATGCAGAGGGCGGCCACGACCAGATAAGTGATCCAGACGTGGTGAGAGAACAAGTAGATCGTCGAGAACCGGACGAACCCGATGACCAGGGCACTGAGCACCACCAGGGCCAGAAAAATCAGGATGAATCCGTAGGCCACGAAACGTCCCGCGAGCATGATGGGGCGCAGGACGCGGTCATGGAGGGAGTCCATGAATCGGTCGAAGTAGGTGAAAAGAGTATCGACTACGTCGGGATCGTGCTGGTCGGGGCCATCGCTCACTCTTAAAACTTAGTGGTGATTGACCGGCGCTGCCTCGAGCCAGGTCAGACCAATGAGTCCGGGCCCGCCGTGGGTGCCGACGGTGGGTCCCATGTCGGCTATCAGCATGGGAAATTCTGTATCGATGTCGGCGACGAGGGCGCTCAACATGGAGACCTGCGCGGACTGTGCGTGGATGAGAGCCAGGCGTCGTAGGGGGGTGTGACCTTTCGCGGTGGCAGCGATCGACGCCATCGCGCGCGCCGCAGTGCGCTGTCGCCCCGCCTCGGCGACGATGCCGTCACGTAATTCGAGGAGGGGCTTGACGGAGAGCACTTGGCCGAGGAGGGCTTTGGCGCCGCCGACTCGACCGCCCTTGATTAAATGGTCGAGAGTGTCGAGCATTGCGACGACACCCACGCGTGAGCGGATGGCGAGAGCGTGACGCTCAAGTTCATCGAGAGACACCCCGTCGTTGGCTAGTTCGGCGACGTCGATGGCGAGGAGGCCCTGCGCCATGGAGACGGCCTCGGTGTCGACGACGCGCACGTCGATGAGGTCCACGACGGCATCACGCGCCACCACGGCCGACTGATACGTCCCCGAGAGGGCGGCCGACAGGGCCAAGACAATGACCCCGGTGCAACCGTCTCGAGCGGCGGCCTCGAAGGCGGCCTGGAATGCTCCCGGCGAAGGGGCGGAAGTCTCGGGCAGCGTGCGCGACTGCGCGCAGCGGCGCCAGAAATCATCTATTGATAGCGTCACGCGGTCGACGAACTCCTCGTCACCGAAGCGGATGTTCAGCGAAACCATGGTGATACCGAGTCGATCGAGCTCGCCCTGGGGTAAGTCGCTGGCGCTATCGCAGACAACACGAATCATGAGTAATGTTCCCCCGGTCAGTTCTAGCCTTGCACCTTTCGTCGCGTTGGTTCAGAACCGCGCTGTGCGACGAGGACAAAGAGCACGTAGGTGATGCCACCGAGTGCCATCGCCAGAAGTCCACGAGCGACGAGTCCACCGCCGCGCGTCCACGTCGGCGTCGCCCAGGCGGCGGCCATCACCACGCCCATCGCGAGGGACGCGTAGACGCTGCGGCGCACGTGCACACTCCAGATCGTCGGAGCCACCGACACGTGGCGAGCGGCGAGGACAATCAAGGCACACACCGCCGCGCTGGCGTAGGCGATGGAGACGCTGGCGGTCAGTCCGGCGAGGGAGTGGCGACCAAGCACGATGCACAACACGATGGTCGCCGCATTCTGCAGTGCGTACAGCCCGAAGACATCAGCCGCTCGCTGCATGGCCTGAAGTCCGCGCACGCACAGTTGGAAAATGGTGAAACCAGGTAGCCCGGCCGACAAGATGGCGAGCACGGTGCCAGCGGGCAATTGGGTCGAGTCGTTCAGGTGATTCAACAAGATGCCGACCAGTGGTTGGGCGAGAATGATCAGCGCCACGGTGCAGGGGATGATGATGACCAGGGATTGTCGAAGTCCAAAACTCAGACGCTCGCTGAGCGACTGGTAATCACCCTTCGTGGCGAACTCCGCGAGCTGCGGGGTCAGCACTCCGAGCACCGAGACCACCACGATGGCGTAGGGCATTTGCATGAACGACCAGCCATAGGTGTAGGCACTCACCGGTCCACTGCCGCCCGTGCCAAAGGCGAAGGCTAGNNGAGGGCCACATCACGACGAACTGCACGGCGACTCCCGCGGTGGTGCCCAGTCCCAGCCACCACAAGTCGTGCGAGCCACCGAGCGAGGCGACACTCGGCGTCGGATCGACCAGGTGGAACCAAACGAGCACGGCGATGCAGATGATGTTGTTGGCGACCGGGGCCCACGAACCGATGGCGAACTTGCGACGAACGTTGAGTAGAGCCGTCGCGATGCCGATGACGCCGTAGAAGAAGATCTGGGGGACGAACCAGCGTAAGAACTCCGTCGCCACGCGGCGCTGCGAGGCCAGGGCGTGCACCTGCGTCTTGTTCGAGGTGTGCTGCAGAAAGGTAAAGCCGGCGATAATCCACGGCGCACACACCCACGCGGCAACTGAAGCGACCACGAGAATGCCAACGGTCGCCGTGACCACCGTTGAGATTGATCGCCACGCCCGACGTTCACCGTCAATTGAAATCCGCTCGACGACCACCGGGATGAACGTGGCACTGAGGACACCCCCGATGACCAGGTCAAAGAGCATGTTGGGAATGGTGTTGGCCAGGTTGAATGCGTCAGCTAAGGGTGTGAAACCGAGCACCCACGCGAGGACCAGAACGCGCAGAAGACCGGTCACGCGCGAGGCGGCGGTGCCTCCAGCCATGGAGAGGACGCGACCGCCGTGCGTGGCGCCGCGGGTCATCGAGCGTGCCGCCCCCGCGACTTACGACGATACGTCCGCAGCCACCACCATGCGAGCACGAAGAATGACGCGCCACTCAAGATGTACCCGACGACGGACGTCCCCGCGACGCGTACCTGTACTGCGGCATGCGCCAGGACGAGATTGCCGTCGGGAGTCGTGAGCTCGAGTCGCAGGGTAAATGAATCGCCCAGACGGTCGATTGCGGCAATACGCAGGGGGGTGGTGGGAGCATTGAGGGTCTCGGCGTAAGTGCTCTGGTTCTTGGGGAACTTGAGACGATCGGTGATGAGATGCAGCACGACGGTGACGGGGTAACGCGCGCTGCTGAAGAGAGTGATGGGCAGGTTCCCTCCCGAGCCGGTCAGGATGATCGTGGAGTTGTCGATGCGAAAGCCGCTCAGTTGATTATTGAGGTAGGTCGACACCAAGTCCAGGGCACTCTGTCGAGCCACGCTGTCGCCAGTCTGCTCCGCACGGGCCAGGTACGTTTGCAGCGCCCACGACTGAGTGGGAGAGGCGGCGATGGCCTGGAGGAAAGAACTCGTGTGGCTGATCAGCGTGATGAGAGTCGCGACGTTGGTACTCGACCACGACGAGTACGGCACTGTAGTGAGCGTGCGCTCACTGGGGCTGTTGTCGCTAGCGATAAGCGAGGGGTCGAAGGAAGGAGTCAGCGTGCTCGGAGTGATGAAGGGATTGGACTGACTGGGACCCAGGAGATCATCGAGGTACGTCGGCGACAAGGAGCCCGTGTTCAGCGGCACGATCACCGTGCGCTCCGCGGGGGCGTTGGGTGCCTCGAAGTGCAAGAACGCCAGTGTGGCCAGCGTGAGGGCGGCTCGTCGCCCGGGCTCGATGGCCGCGTCAGCCGCGAGTTGGGTTAGACCGCCGTCGGTGGCCAGTGCGGTGACGTTGGTGACACCGGTCAAATGAAAGGGTGCGCCCCAGCCCAGCGTGGTCGAGGGCGTCTCACTAAAGGCGTTGTCGGGCAACACCGCTTCGCTCACTCCGGCGTGGGCCAAGGCGATCAAGGCGCCACTGGAGGTGGGGCTCGAGAAGTAGACCGGGCCGTCGGGGTAGCGCCCGGTCACCGTATGTAGGAGCTGGCGGTCCAAGGTGATCTGACTCGTTACTTCGCCCGCGAAGCCGTTCGCGGCGAGACCGGCGAGGTCCGCGTTCGCCGGCGGCGCGACGATGGCGCGGTGATCGGTGCTGGCTAGTGCACTCGACAGCGAATTGCGCCACGCCCGACTTGACGAGCTCAACACGGCGCTACTCAGTGGTCGGTAGTCAATGGCCATGGTGAGTGGCAGTGATCCGTAACGAGCGATGACCTTGAAATTTGACTGAGCGAGCGATGCCGACGCCCACGCCGTGGGGTCGACCACCGGCATGAAATCGACGAGCAGCGGGTGAAGCACGCTCAAGGCATGCACCGCGATCATCGACCACTCCAGGTGGCGGATATTGTCGACAGTCACTGCGATGCTTAGGGGATAGACCCCGTCACAGGCCGCGCCCTGGCACGGCAGCCGTAAGTGAACGGGTTGCGCGCCGCAACGGTGGCTGGAGCCGGTGCCCAGGGCGTTAAACAATGAGACCGACAATGACAGGGTCGAACCTGATACGCAGGTGGGACTGGTCACGGTAGTCGAGGCGACTGGTGATGTCGTCGGGCCCGCACCGTCGATAATCGCGGTCACTTCGGACCGGTAGACCATTTGGGGATATAGCGAGAGCGCCACGCCATTCGTGGTGCCGTGAGGGACGGAGACATCCAGATGGAATGTCGAGGATCCGCTGCTCGAAATGCTCGCCACCGCGTCTTGGGAGATGACTGAAAACGCCGACGTCGTCTGTGCCTGCGCGGCCGAAGGCCACGTCAGCGTCGCGAGGCCGAGGAGTACGACGCTAAGCGCCCGCCACCAGGTCGAAAATCGGTGGAACATGCTGACACAGGCTACTTGCGACAGCGGTGGTGCGGCGTCTCTCGTAACCTTCATTTGCAGTGAACGCATTCGACGACTTCCCTCAGCGACTCGCGCGCATCGCGCAGTGGTCCGCACCCCTCGCTCTCGCTTTCGACCAGGCGGGATTCAGCCTCTACGCCGTGGGAGGCTCGATTCGCGACGCCATCTTGGGCATCGAGCCGGGCGACGACTACGAAATTGACTTCACCACCAACGCGCGTCCCGACGACATCGCGCGTCTGATGACGCCGCTGTGTGGGGCCTTGTGGGAACAGGGCCGCTCCTTTGGCACCCTCGGGGGCAACCTGCGCGCCAACGGTCTCAAGGCTGAGATCACCACGTTTCGCTCCGAGGAGTACGTCGATCATTCACGCAAGCCAGCCGTGCAGTGGGGTGATTCGCTCGAGAAGGACCTGAGTCGACGCGACTTCACCATCAACGCCCTGGCACTCGACGTGGTGAACCTGGTGGCTCAGCCCGAGGGCGTGCAAACGTTCTTCGACTTCTTCGGCGGTTTCGCTGACCTGCACGATCGCGTGCTGCGCACTCCCATCGACCCCGAGGTCCTCTTCACCGACGATCCGTTGCGCATGCTGCGCGCCGCGCGCTTCGCCGCGCGCTTCAACTTGAGGATTGATCCAGTCCTCGAAGCCGCCGCCGCCGCGACCGCCGAGAAACTGACCATTGTCTCGGAAGAACGCATCCGTGCTGAACTTGACCTGTTGATGATGACCGAACAGCCCTCCCTCGGGCTTGACTTCGTCGTGCGCACCGGGTTGGCCGAGTATTTCTTCCCCGAATTGCCCATGCTGCAGCTCGAACAGGATCCGATTCATCACCACAAGGATGTCTTGAAGCACACGTGGGCCGTGGTCGACAAGACCTCACCGGTGCTCACGCTGCGTCTGGCCGCCCTCTTTCACGACATCGGCAAACCCCCGACACGGGCGATCACTGACGACGGGGTCACATTCCGCTTCCACGAAGTCGTGGGCGCCAAGATGACTCGCAAGCGCATGACGACACTGAAGTACTCCAAGAACATGATCGACGACGTCAGCATGCTGGTCGAACTCCACCTGCGCTTTCACACCTACAAGCTCGGTTGGAGCGACGCGGCGGTGCGCCGTTACGTGAACGACGCTGGTCCGCTACTGACCGAGCTCAACGAACTCACGCGCTGCGACTGCACGACGCGCAATTGGCGCAAGGCCGCCGAGTTGTCGCGACGCATGGACGAGCTCGAAGTGCGCATTGCGGAACTTCGCGAACAAGAGGACCTCGACAATCAACGTCCAGCACTCGACGGCGTCGAAGTCATGGAGTTGCTTGCGCTCAAGCCCGGACCGGTGGTGGGGCGCGCGATGAATTTCCTCATGGAGATTCGACGAGAGGAAGGCGAGATCACCAAGGCCGAAGCCACGCATCGCCTGCGTGAGTGGTGGAGCGAGGGGGCCTAGACCTAACGCGACCCCCGCCGTCGGCGGGGGTCGCGTTACTACAACTGGGGGGAAATTACGGCCAGACGGGGTTCTCGCCGCCGCCGGCGAATTCCTCGATCATGTTGTGTGCGATGTCGTCGTGGAACTGTACGGGGGGCGACTTCATGAAGTAAGCGCTCGGTCCAATAAGCGGTCCACCGATGCCACGGTCGAGCGCCAGCTTGGCGCAGCGCACCGCGTCGATAATGACTCCCGCTGAGTTGGGCGAGTCCCACACTTCAAGCTTGAGCTCGACGTTGAGGGGCACGTCACCGAAGTTGCGGCCCTCCATGCGGATGTAGGCCCACTTGCGGTCCTTGAGCCACGGCACGTGGTCGCTCGGTCCGATGTGCACGTCATCAGCGTCCATGACGTAGTTCTCGATCTGCGAGGTCACGGCCTGGGTCTTGGAGACCTTCTTTGACTCGAGACGTTCGCGGTCGAGCATGTTCTTGAAGTCCATGTTGCCGCCTACGTTGAGCTGGTACGTGTGGTCGAGGGCCAAACCACGGTCCTCGAACAGGCGCGCGAGGACACGGTGCACAATGGTGGCACCGACCTGGCTCTTGATGTCGTCACCGATGATCGGCACGCCGGCGTCGGCGAACTTCTTAGCCCACACGGGGTCTGAGGCGATGAAGACCGGGATGGCGTTGACGAAGGCGCAACCGGCATCGAGGGCGGCCTGCGCGTACATGCGCTGCGCCTGTTCTGAACCCACCGGCAAGTAAGACACCAGGACCTCCGCGCGGGCGTCGCGCAGGGCCTGCGCCACGTCCACCGCTTCGGCCGGCGATTCGTCGATGACGGCGCGGTAGTACTTGTTCAATCCGTCCATGGTCGGTCCGCGCTGCACGGTCACGCCGAGCGGGGGAACGTCAGCGAACTTGATGGTGTTGTTCTGTCCACCTTCGATGGCCTTGCCGAGGTCGCTGCCAACCTTGGAGGCGTCGACGTCAAAGGCGGCCACGAACTCGAGGTCGCTGACGTGATAGTCGCCGAGCATGACGTGCATCAGGCCCGGGACATTGTCATCGGCCTTCGCGTCCTTGTAATACGTAACGCCCTGGATGAGCGAACTGGCGCAGTTTCCGACGCCGGCGATGGCCACGCGAATCTTTTCCATGGCTCTCCTTTCCTACTTCGCTTCAGGCGCGAAGGTTTGCTGATTACTTCGTTCGGTGGACAACAGGGTGTCGATCCACTCGAGGTCTAACTCGACGCCCTTGGCCGCGTGCGCCATAACGCTACGGGCGTAAGTATCGAGTTGTTCGTTGCGAGCACCGGTCTGCATTTCAGCCAGTCGCTTCATAAGATCGGTGCGGCGCCGCTCTAGCAGCGTTACGCGAAGAGAAGGGGTCAGGTACTTGGCGAGCGCCATGCGCAACGAGAAATTACGAGAATCGTCCAGGGTTGCCGGATCGGCCAGCAGTGAGACGAATTCCTCACGACCGCGCGGGGTGATGCGATACACCTTGCGCGAGCGTCGGCCCAGTCCCTGCGTGGCGCGCAGCGCGCGCAGTGACGCGCGCTCGCCCGACAGAGAACCCGTCGAAAGCGCATTGCCGCGCGGTTCGTTGGCCACGACGGCTGCGACGAAGCCCTGACGTTCGAGGCGGTTGAGCGCGGGGTAGATCGAACCAAAGGAGATATTGGATGAGACGGCTAAGCGGTCACGAACCTGCGTGCGAATCTCGTAGCCGTGATGGTCCCGGTCCATCAACAGGCCCAAGATTGCGATATCCAACATGTGAAACATCATATCAAATCGATATATCGAACGTGACGTTGTAACGAGAAGATGACGAAAGACCTAATTCTTAACGACGATTGGTAATGTCAGCGCTAATGGATTCGAGCTTTCGCACTACTACCGCCGATGGGGCCGTCGTTGAGTTCGGTCTGGTTCGTCACGCCCTGTTGGCAAAAATCGCTGCCGGCACGCTGCGCGCCTCCGACGTCTGTGACGCCCATCCTGAGTTGCTGCGCGCCGCCAAGAACATCGGGCGTTCCACCGGCGAGATCTGCCCGGTGTGTTCCGACGTCGAGCTGGTCGAGGTGACGTACGTGTTTGGCGCCCGACTGCCTTCGGGAGGGACGTGTCCGCCGTCGCGCGCGGAACTGCTCAAGCTCGAGCGCCGCGCCGATCCGGTGCAGTGCTACGCCGTCGAGGTGTGCACCGGATGCTCGTTTCACCACCTAGTACGCAAGTGGTCGGCCGGCGGACGCCCGGTACGCCGCGTGATCGCCAAGCAGAGCCGGTCGTGACGGCGCCCAGCGTTCCCACACTGCGCGCGCGAAAGCGCCGCAACGGAAGCGCGCCGATTGTCATGATCACCGCATATGACGAGCCGACCGCGCGCTACGCCGACGCCGCCGGGGTGGATGTGCTTCTGGTGGGCGACTCTCTCGCCAACGTGGTGCTCGGACACGACGACACGCTGCACGTCACGGTCGCCGACATGGCCCACCACGTGCGCGCAGTGGCCGCGGCCTCGCCCAAGGCCCACATCGTGGCCGACATGCCCTGGTTGAGCTATCACGTGGGTACCGACGCGGCGGTGGCCAACGCCGGTGAACTCATTCGCGCCGGCGCGCAGAGCGTGAAGCTCGAGGGCGGCGCCATTCGACGTGACGTGGTGCACGCGCTCATCGACGCCGAGATTCCGGTGATGGGTCATTTAGGGCTCACGCCCCAGAGCGTGCTCGCCTTCGGTGGCTACAAGGTGCAGGCCAAAACGCGCGACGCGGCCAAGACGCTGTTGGAGGACGCCCTGGTCCTGCAAGCCGAAGGCGTCTATTCAATCGTGATCGAGGGAGTGCCGCGCCTGGTGGGTACCCAGCTCACCGAGGCGCTCGACATTCCAACGATTGGAATTGGCGCCGGACCCGACACGGACGGGCAGGTACTGGTGTTCCACGACCTGGTAGGGCTCACCAAGCGTCACTCGCCCAAGTTCGTGCGCCAGTACGCCGATTTGGGCGCGGCGATGACCGAGGCGGTATCACGGTACGCCCATGACGTGCGCGACGGGTCGTTTCCGAACGACGCTGAGTCCTATGGGAACCCCGAGGAACTGACCGACTAGCCATTGTTCAGGCTTTCGGGTAGACTTTTCGTTCCCGCAAGCGCGGGGAAGTATCACACACCCTGCTCTGTTTTCCGCAGAGCCCGGACTCGTCCGGACCAGAGGGAAAGGAAAGTGGCCATGAGGCCCTATGAAACAATGATTGTATTCGACACCGCCGTCGACGCACAGTCCATCCAGATCGCTCTCGACCGAGTGCTCGAAACCATTCGATCGAACTCCGGAACCCCCGGAACCATCGACCGTTGGGGAAAGCGTCCCTTGGCGTACGAGATCAACAAGCGCAAAGAGGGCTACTACGTTCTCGTGGAATTCACCGGCGAGTCAACCACGGTTGATGAGCTCGACCGCATTCTCACGTTGTCGGACGAAGTCCTGCGCTTCAAGATCCTTCGACGCAACGAACGAGCCAACGCCAGCCGTGTCACGGCCCAGGCGTAGGTTCGGACGCTTCGCGACTAAGGAGAACTAATGGCCGATAACACCATCACCGTCGTGGGTAACGTCACCCGCGACCCCGAACTCAAGTTTTTGAACTCGGGTCAGGCTGCGCTGCGAATGTCCGTCGCGGTGAGCCGCCGCTGGCAGAACCGTCAGACCCAGGAATGGGAGGAGAAGACGTCGTTCTTCGACGTCTCAAGCTACGGATCGATGGCGGAGAACGCGGCGTCCTCGATCACCAAGGGTGCGCGCGTTGTCGTGACCGGTCGTATGGAGCAACGCTCCTGGGAGACCGAGAGCGGCGAGAAGCGCAACGCTTTCGAGATCGTCGCCGACGAAATTGCCCCGTCCCTTCGCTGGGCGACCGCTGCGGTCACCCGCACTCCCCGTGGTGAAGGCGGATCGTCGAGCTACGGCGACCGCCCCGCCCCCGCCCCCGCCCGTACCAACGAACCCAGTACCTACGCTTTTGATGAGGAGCCCTTCTAATGCCCCGTAAGAACATGCCTACCCTGCCCAAGAGGGCGCCAAAGATTGACACCCGTCGCGGTGCGAAGAAGAAGCCCTGCTCCTTTTGTCAGCACGGCGTGGGCTCGGTTGACTACAAGGACCTCGCGCAACTGCGAAAGTACATCTCGGACCGCGGGAAGATCCGCGGTCGCAAGGTGTCGGGCAACTGCCAGCAGCACCAGCGTGACGTCACCGACTCAATCAAGACCGCTCGCGAGCTGGCGCTATTGCCCTACACGCAGCGCACGGTGACCGAGCGCCGCGGTGGACGTGGACGGGACGATCGTGGTCCGCGTGGTCCGCGCCCCGACCGTGACAACGCTGAGCGCTCGACCCCCGTCGAGGCCCCCGTTGAGGGCGCGACCGAGGAGATCATAGTGTCAGACGTCAAGGAGGCGGGCGCATGAAGGTCCTTCTACGTAGCGACGTTCGTGGCGTCGGACGCCGCGGCGACATCGTCGACGTGAAGTCAGGTTACGCCCGCAACTTCTTGCTCCCCACGGGTGCCGGCCTCGCCGCGAATGACTCGATGGAGTTGCAGGCGGCTTCGATGCGCAAGGCCCGCGACCTGCGCGACGCGCAGAGCCGTACCGCTGCTGAGACGCAGCGCGCGGTGATTGAAGCGGCGACCGTGACGGTGGCGGCTCGCGCCGGGGTCAATGGTCGCCTGTTCGGTTCGATTACTGAAGCCGACATCGTCAACGCACTGCGCACCGCGACCAACATCTCGTTGGACCGCCACTCGATACTCATGGATGAGCACCTCAAGGAGATCGGATCGGCCACCGTGTCGGCGCGCCTCTTCGAGGGCGTTGTCGCCGTTATCAAGGTGGAGGTCGTGGCGAAGTAGCGTTGCGTTTCACTTTGTCGAAGCCGGGGCTCAGCGCCCCGGCTTCGTGCATGATGGCCTGATGTAACAGATAGTTGTCATCATGTGGACATGTGGTTACGCACAGGGATTTCCCCACGTTGTTGTTCTTGTGAGCCACAGGCTAAATCGACGACCGTTGAAGTTACATGACGCAACTTGATTCAGACCGTGGCCGTTTCGGCCCACCTCCCTCGGCGGGGCGAGTTCCCCCGAATGCCATCGAGATGGAGGAGTCGCTCATTGGCGCGATGCTTCTGTCTCCTGAAGCAGTGTCGATTGCTTACGAGACGATCGAGCCCGAGGACTTCTATCGTCCCCTGCACGCGCAGATATTCTCCGCGATTCTGGCCCTAGCCAACGCGGGCGAGCCCGTGGACTACGTGACGGTACAGGCCAAGCTCCAAGAGCAGGGCGCCGCTGCCGTGGAAGTCGGACTGCTCTCATCACTGCAGATGAACACGCCCTCCGCGGCCAATGCGCGCCACTACGCCGAAGTGGTGCACGAGAAGGCCCAGCAGAGACGTCTCATCGCCGTTGCGGGAGAAATCGTCGACGACTCCTACGTGGCGACCGACGACGTGGTCGGACTCATTGACGATGCCGAGCGCAAGATCAACCAGATCGGCGACACCAGCAGAATCGACAGCGTTTCGCCTCTGCAGCGGCTCCTCGTTGCCGAGGCCAACATCCTCGAAGAGCGCGGCGAGACCCGGGGTCAGTTCAACGGGCTTGAGACGGGTTATCGTTCGCTCGACCTAGTGCTGCAGGGGCTTCAGCCCCATAGTCTGACCATCGTCGGCGCTCGACCGGCGATGGGTAAGACGGCCTTCGCGCTGGGAATTCTGACGCACGTGGGAGCGGTGGTGAACCGACCGGCGTTGTTCTTCTCACTGGAGATGAGCCGCCAGGAACTCGCCGAGCGCATCCTCGCCTCCACCGCACGTATCGACTCGTCGAAACTGCGCACGGGCGATCTGAGCGACGCCGACTGGAACCGCGCGCAGGACGCGTTCGGGTACCTGCAGTCGGCCAAGGTCTTCATCGACGACAACCCGAGCCTCACTGTGATGGACGTTCGTTCGCGCGCGCGACGCATCAAGCAGCAAAACGGCGACCTGGGCGTGGTCATCATTGACTACTTGCAATTGATGAGTTCGCGTGGTCGGTCCGAGAACCGCCAAGTCGAAGTGTCCGAGATGAGCCGTTCACTCAAGATCTTGGCGCGCGAGCTCGGGTGCCCGGTCATCGCACTGTCGCAGTTGTCGAGAAAGTTGGAGGAACGTGCGGACAAGCGCCCGATGATGAGCGACCTTCGTGAGTCGGGATCACTCGAACAAGACGCCGACGTGGTGCTCTTCTTGTACCGCGCGGAGCAGTACGGCGAGGTACCCAACGACAAGAAGTCCGAGGCTGAGATCATCGTGGGCAAGAACCGCAACGGCCCGACTCGCACGGCGCACCTGACGTGGCGTGGCGAGTTCGCCCGGTTCGACAACGTGGCTGATACGAGCAACTTCTAATCTCGCGACGAGCAATGAGAATGCCGGGCACGATGCCGACTCCGACACGGCCAATTATTCGTCGAATGGATCGATGTCAGGCGCCACGGATGATGGCCGGACCCGGACGAGCGAGTGCGTTGACGGCTGCCAGGTCGTGTCGAGTGCACGCCTGCAGCCAATTCAGAGAGATGGCTGAGAGATGGTCACAGATCCAGTCCCAGTGCAAGGAGACCAAGTCGCCCGGGAGTAGGTCTGCGACGAATCCGGAGTGTTCGAATCGATAGTGAACCCTCTCCACTCGCGGAGCCCCGAGCACGAGGCGCGATCCGACGAACTCCAGCGGCTGGCTCATCACGAGGGCGGTATCGCCATCGATGGACTCGATTCGTCCCTCCCGATACGACGCCATGAAACCGAAGTGGTATTGGCACCGAGAACGAGAAGAGCCCCGGCGACAATCAAGATCAGTCCCAGAGTCGATAGCGTTCTCGGTGCGGTGCCGGCCAGCGCTTGCAAGATTCATGTGACGAGTGCGCTCGCCACCAGTACCGACGTGACGCCGACGGGCGACGAGGGAATCGGGGTACTCTCCGTTCACAAGCACTCGTGCCAGAATCTTGAGAGCCGCCGCGTCGCAGGGCGAAGAGCGCGAGGTCGCGCGACGCGAGCGCGGGCTCGATGAACCTCAATTCTTCGCCCCGACCCTGGCTGCGCCACTGTACCTGATGGGAAGGAAGGAACTCCGGCTTAGCACTCGTCGGGCCGACGGCGAAGCCGAAGGATCTGTCGTCGCCACCGTCACTCGAACTGTATTGACCCGGGGCCTGCTCGTCGTGCGATCCCACGGGTAACTCACTCGCGCGCCGCTAGGGCCCGTCCACGATGGCGCCTGAAGATACCACCCGTCCGCGCACGTCGAAGTGGTCGTTAAGTGCGCGAATCAACTCGTCGAATTGCTCAAGGTCCATGATGAGACGGTCTCCGAGGGCGACCGTGGTCGGTTCCGGTAAGGAATCAACCGTCTTGGCGTCGCTCCTAGCCGGGGAGCGTGGAAGCTCGGACGAGGCCACGATGTTCGGGATCGGCCGACTCGAGGAGTAGACGCCACTCCGCGCGAGCTATCGCGTGGCGCGTTCGATCCACCGCGTCGGGGTTAACCGAGATCGACGTGATCCCCAAGCGCACCAGCCGCTCGGCGAACTCGGGGTGGTTGGAGGGTGCTTGGCCGCACAGCGACGAGGTGACGCCGGCCTTGTGGCACTGGGTGATGATGCGCTCGATGGCGTCGAGGACCGCCGCGTCGGACTCCTCAAAGAGGTCGGCGCAAGTCTGGGAGTCCCGGTCCACACCCAGTATCAATTGAGTCAGGTCGTTGCTGCCGATGGAGACGCCCGAGATACCCATGGCGACGTATTCGGGAATCCGGTACGCGACTGATGGCACTTCGGCCATGACCCAGACCGGAAGTTGGTCCGCCACCGGACTGCTCGCCACGATGTCGAGGCACGCCTCGAGTTCCCACTTGGTTCGCACGAAGGGAATCATCAAGGTGATGTTCGGGGTCTCCTCAAGGACCTTGGCGAGAACCTCGAGTTCGAGACGGAACACCTCTGGTTCGCGCACGTAGCGGTAACAGCCTCGGTATCCAATCATGGGGTTCTCCTCGACTGGCTCAAAGCGAGTGCCGCCCTCGAGGTTCGAAAACTCGTTGCTACGGAAGTCGATGCTGCGATACACGACAGGCCGCGACCCGAACGCTCGCGTGATGCGCAAGAGCGACGCGGACATCGCGTCGACGAACTTCTTTTGCTCGCCTCGCTCGATGAGCAACTTCGGGTGTACCCCAGCCAGTGCGTCGGTCACCATGAACTCCGCGCGCAGCAGACCCACACCATCGACGTCGAGGGCGGCGACCTCCTCGGCGTGCTCGGCGAAGGCCAGATTGACGTAGAGGCGCGTCGCGAGCGGCAACGCCGCGGAAACGCTTGTCACAGCGGCATTGGTGCTCACGGCGCCGTGAACGGACGCCGAGGCGTCGGGGGCCGTGTTGATCAGGTCGCCTTCGTAGACGGTACCCTCGGCGCCGTCGACGGTGACGACCTCGCCAGTGCGCAGGACCGTGGTGGCGTTGCGCGCGCCGACGACGCAGGGGACGCCGAGCTCGCGCGACACGATGGCCGCGTGACAGGTGATGCCACCACCGTCGGTGATCAACGCACTAGCGCGACGCATGGTCGGCACCCAATCCGGACTGGTCATCTTGGCGACGAGGATCTCGCCGGCGATGAGCTCGTCGCCCTGATCGGCTGACTCGAGGATGCGCACGGCGCCCGAGGCGCGCCCGGCCGAAGCCGCGAGACCTTGCACGAGCGGACGTGAGTTGATGCCGCGTTTGACGTCGACTTCGCGGTGCTGGTCCAAGGTGGTGATAGGGCGAGACTGTACGAGGTATTGGTGACCGTCGGCGATGGCCCATTCGGTGTCCTGGGGCGAACCGTAGTGCGCCTCGACCGCGAGTCCGAGACGAGCCAATTCGACGGCCTCGTCGTCACTGAGGACGCGCCGACTCCCCTCATCGGGGCTTAGGTCAACGCGCAGGTCCTTGCCGTCGGGACCCCGTACCAGTTTGAAGTCCTTGGTTCCGATGCGCACGTGCAACAACGTCGGTCCAGTCTTGGAGAGGATGTAGGTGTCGGGCTCGACTTCGCCGCTCACCACCACCTCGCCCTGTCCGAAGGCGGCTTCGATCACGATCTCTCCGGTGTCACCACTGGAGGGGTCTGCGGTGAACATCACCCCGGAGCGCTCGGAAGGGATCATCTCCATGACGACCACTCCCATGACGGGCACGTCATAGAGCGCGCGAGTGACGCGGTAGGACATCACCCTCGCGCCGTAGAGCGACGCCCAACAACCCACAACGCTCGTCAGTAAATCGTCATCTCCGAGGACGTTGGTGAAAGTGACGTTCATTCCGGCGAAGGAACTGTCACCCGCGTCTTCGCCGATGCCCGAGGATCGTACCGCGACGCTCACGCTCTCACCTAACTGGTGATATGCTGTCAAAATGGCCGTCGCTAGGTCTTCGGGCAAGGTGACGCCGCGCACCAGACTCTGAGCCTTCTCGGCCGCGCGTGTGAGGTCAGCGGTGGTGTTGGTGTTGACGCTGGCCAGCACGTCAGCCAACTTCTCGGCGATTCCTGCGTGGTCAATCGCGTAGCGGTAGGCCTCGGAGGTCACCATGAATCCGGGAGGGATGGGCAGTCCGGCCAGGGTGAGTTCACCGAGGTTGGCGCCCTTGCCACCCACCAGAGGCGAATCTTGAAGTCGAATCTTTTCGAACCAGCGTACGAGCTCCATGCCCACCTCCCTATTCAGGTAACTCACCAGTCGCCCAGTCACAGCATGGTGCGTGTCCGCGACGGTGTGTAGGGGCCAAGGTCACCTTGTCTGCGCGTGTCCCGTGAATCACGCGAGTCCTCGCGCCCCTGCGACGTCGACGATCCACCGGCGCGCTCGCGGCCGACTGCGGCGGATCAGTTGGGGGCGAAAGTCGTAGGAATGTTCAGCGTCGTTATGAGAAAGTCGCCGTCCGACGACTGGCCGACGTTCAAAGTGTAGGTGCCCGCCAGTACGCGCATCGCGTTGTTGTTCCACTGGGCCATGCTGGAGTCGGGCAGGAACATTGTCAGTGTCGTGCTCGCTCGGGCGTCCAACGTCGTCGGCGAGAAGGTGGCCAGCGCGTTCGTCGGCAGATTCGAACCTGCCGGGGCGCTGAGGTAACCCTCGACGACCGCTCGACCGGCGAGCGATCCGGAGTTGGTGACCTCGGCGCTGACGTCGAAACCACCGGTCGCTAGGGTGACGTCGATCTTATTGGCGCATGCGTGATGGCCTTCAGGGGTGCGAACCCCCACCTCATCGCGCGTGTGGTCATTTGTGTTGATCGAACTGTGTCGACGTCCTTCATCTCGCCGGTGCATCGCGGCTTCGGGTGGGCCCTTCATGCTGTGGAGCCCTAGGCAGTTGTTGGTGTACCGACGCGACCGACCAGCTCGCCGTGATGGCTACTGTGGACTTAGACCCTTGTGAAGCCGGGAGAGTGTCGTGACCAAGAGAATGGAGGTCACATGAGAACAGGTGTGAAGTCGAAGCGCCCAGTGATCGTGTTGGGCGTGGTGATTTTTTACGTCGTGGCCGCAATCGTGGCGCGACGGCGTGGTTACTCGGGTCTCGGCGGGCGCACCCTGGTGCGCTGTCGCGACGGGCATCTCTTTCGCACGATTTGGGTGCCGGGTGTTTCGCTCAAGTCGATCCGACTCGGTTGGTATCGAATCCAGTTCTGTCCCGTCGGGCGGCACTGGACGGTGGTCAAGCCCGTCAAGGAGCGCGAACACGACGGCGTGGCCCCGTCGTTCAGCCTCGTACCTAACGACATCGCGATTCCCTAACGGCGCCGAGGACATTGGTCGTTGGTTCAACAGGGTAACTTCCATACGTGACGACGCTCGCCCTTGACATTCATGAACTCGTCAAGGACTTTGGCACCACTCGCGCGGTAGACCACGTGACCTTGAGTCTGCAGCCCGGGGAAGTTTTGGGATTTCTAGGACCTAACGGGGCGGGCAAGTCGACCACGTTGAAGCTCGCTCTTGGACTGCTGCGACCAACGTCCGGGAGTGTTTCACTGCTGGGCCATCCGACTGGCTCTGCAGAGGCCCGCGCGAATGTGGCCTACGTCCCCGGTGATGTGTCGCTGTGGCCCCAACTCACGGGCGCCGACACATTGACGCTGCTCGCATCGCTACACGGCAGCACTGATGTCGCGTATACGAAGGAACTTGTGGAGCGATTCGAACTTGACACCCGCAAACGTCTGCGCGCGTACTCTAAGGGTAATCGTCAAAAGGTCGCGTTGATTGGCGCCTTCGCGGCGCGCGCACCATTGCTGTTGCTGGATGAGCCCACGGCGGGGCTGGACCCATTGATGGAGCGCGTCTTTCGCGAGTGCATAGTGGAAGCGCGCGATCGCGGTCAAGCCATCATGCTGAGCTCGCACATGTTGAGTGAGGTGGAGCACCTCTGCAGCCGCGTCGCGATGATCCGATCGGGCAAATTGTTCACCGTGGCCGACGTCGCGCAACTGCAGTCACGCATTGGCGTCGAGTTTGACGTCATCGGCGACGCGGGAGACCTCCGCTCTATCGCCGGCGTCGCCGGCGTCGCCGCCGCCGAGCCCTTGCCCGACGGCGTGCGCGTGCGCGTGGTCGGTTCACCCACCGCGTTTTTGGGGGCCCTCGCCGCGGCGAACGTGACCGCGGTGCACGGTCGCGAGGCCTCCTTGGAGGAGATCTTCCTCAGTTTCTACGACGAGTCATCACAGCAGTGAGCCGCGCCATCACGTCGGTGCGAGCGGTGGTGTGGCGCGAGGTGCGCTCCACCACCATCATCGTGACGTTGCTAGTCGCGGGCGTCATTGAAATCGGACTGCGATCGTTCGTGGCCAGCGGAGGTGCGTCCGGCATGGCTGGTTTGCAGCCACTGGTGCAGAACCCGGCGGTGGCAGCGCTGTATGGCCGTGTGGCCAATCTCGACAATGGCGGAGTCTTCGTCGTATGGAAAATGGGTGCCTTCTTGTTGTTGACGGTGGCCGTGTGGGCCGCTCTGGCGGCCACCCGGCTCACGCGCGCTCACGAGGACGACGGTTCCTGGGACGTCATGGTGATTGGTCGACGCAATCGTGATTCGGTGTTGCGCACCACGACCCTCGTGCTGGGCGAGATGGGCGTCGTGGTCGCAGTGGCGTCCTGGTTGGTACTGCTCATCGGCGGTCAATCTCCTGCGGGATCGGTGTACTTCGGCTTGGGCGTCCTGGTAACGGCGTGGTCGGGGGCGGCAGTTGGTCTCCTCGCCGCTCAGTTCGTGGCGCCACGACGTAGTGCCAGCCAGGCGGCACTGGCGGTCGTCGTGATCGCGTTCTTCATTCGCATGGTGGCCGATTCGTCCTCCTCGACTGAATGGTTGCGTGACGCGACGTTCTTTGGGTGGGTCGAGAAGGTCGGGGCATTTCAGCACGTCGATGCGGTGGCGCTGATCCCGGCACTCTCGGGCCCAGTTCTCTTCGCGGGGGTCGTGTGGATTCTGCAAGGTCGCCGTGATGCGGGTGGCGCGCTCTGGACTCACCGCGACTCCGCGTCGGCTAAACCCTTCCTCCTTGGTTCGTCCTTGACTTTCGCGTGGCGCGAGCGCTCCAGCGTGTGGCGCTGGTGGACGGTGGGGCTGGCCGCCTTCGGCGGCATCCTCGGATATCTGACGCACGCTCTGGTTGCGCTGGCGACCTCCGACCCCGGATACGTGGCATTGCTCAATCGATTCGGTTACGGAGCCATGGTGAGCGGTGTGGGGTTCATCGCGCTCACGACGGCGGCCATATCGGTCGCTTTCACCTTCCTCGTGTTTTCCTGGGTCGCCTCCGCCGCGAGCGACGAAGTCAAGGGGCGCCTCGACATGGCGCTAGCTAATGGACCGCGGCGGTTGACGTGGCTGGCGAGCGTGGTCGCGAGCGGGCTCCTGGCTGTCGGAATTGCCGCAGCGACGACGACCACCGCGATGTGGCTGGGCGCGCGCCTGAGTGGCACGCCGATGCCGCTGTGGACCGTTGCGGAAGCGGTCTTGAGTTCGCTGGGCCTCATCCCGTTCATTGTGGGAGGAGCGATCTGGCTGGTGGGTCGCATTCCGCGAGTGGCCTTCGCCGTGGGGTCGGTATTAATTCTGGTCGCCTACGTCGTGCAAGCCCTGGGTCCAATTCTCAAGTGGCCGACGCGGTTGCTCCAGGCGGATCCATTTCACTACTTGCGCGCAGTGCCCGTGCAATCCTTCGACCTTGGGGGAGTGGTGTGGTTGAGTCTGGTGGGCGTGGGCGTGGGCGCACTTGGTCTGTGGCGCTACGCCCGCCGCGACGTGGTGAGTTGAGTCATTTGGGTTGGAAGCGGATGCCGGCGTCGAGTCGCACCGACTCGGCGTTCATGTAACTGTTGGTGAGAAGTTCGATGACCATTGATGCGTATTCCTCTGGATACCCCAGGCGCTTGGGGAAGAGGACGTCGAGACCGAGTTTCGCCTTGAATGCCTCCGATTCGGGGGCGAAGCCATAGATCGGTGTGTCAATGAGACCCGGCAGGATGCAATTGGCCCGCACGCCGATCACCGAGAGATCGCGCGCCAGCGGCAGGGTGAGTCCCACGATGCCACCCTTGGATGACGAGTAAGCGACTTGTCCGGTCTGGCCGTCTTGGGCGGCCACCGACGCAGTGTTGACAATCGCGCCGCGGCAGCCGTCGGCGTCGGGGGTGTTGTGGCCCATGGCCGTCGCACCGAGGCGACACACGTTGAAGGTGCCCACCAGATTGACTTCGATGATCTTGCGGTAGACGTCGAGGTCGTGGGCCGAAGAGTACTCGCCGTCACGGCCGACGGTGCGTTGGGCCCAGGCGATGCCCGCACAATTAACCACACTCCATAGGGGAGCGATCGCCGTGGCGGCTGCGAGAGCGCTGATTACTTGCTCGGTGTTGGTGACATCGCACTGCGCGTAGACCCCGTTCACGGACGCCGCCACGGCCGTCCCATTTTCGGCGTTGAGGTCGACGACGACCACGTGCGCACCCCGCGCCGCGAGGGCGCGCACCGTGGCTTCTCCCAGGCCCGAGGCCCCGCCAGTGACGAGGGCTGAGGTATTCATTAGTTCCATGGCACTCCTTTGAGCAGGTACTCCACTTCGAGTCAAGCAGAGTTTCGTCACGGCCCCGCGAATGAAGGGCCCGCAAGTGCCCTAGCGTGTTGTGGTGCCTTCGGTCTACGAATTACAAAGCGCGGACTTGGCGCTACTCCTCGCGGGCGAGCCGCGCTATCGCGTCGAGCAGGTCTGGCACGGCTTGTGGAGCGAGGGTCGTGACGTTGGCGACATCACCACCGTCCCCAAGGCACTGCGCCAGCGTCTCGCCGCGGAGTTCCCGCCGGCACTCGAGGTCGTCAACGACGTCTCCAGCGATCTTGGCGCGACGCGCAAGTGGGTATTTCGTCTCCACGACGGCGCGACAATCGAAACGGTCCTGATGGGTTACGCCGATCGCGTGACGGTGTGCATTTCGTCCCAAGCGGGCTGTGCGATGGGCTGCACGTTCTGCGCCACCGGGCAAGCCGGCTTTTCGCGGCAACTGAGCATCGGCGAAGTCATCGAACAAGTGATGTTTGCTGCGCGCGCCGCGGCCCCTCGACGATTATCGAACGTAGTCTTCATGGGCATGGGCGAGCCGCTCGCCAATTACCCCGTCACCGTCGGCGTCGTCAAACGTTTGCACGAGTATCGCGGGATGTCGGCGCGCCATCTCACGGTTTCCACGGTCGGCGTGGCGCCAGCAATCGAACGGCTGGGCGCCGAGGGCCTACCCCTGACACTGGCGGTGAGTTTGCACGCGGCGAACAACGAGACCCGCAATGAGCTCGTGCCGCTCAACCGGCGCTACCCCCTGGAGCGCCTCTACGAGGCGTGCGAGAAGTGGTTGGCCACGACGTCGCGTCGGCTGAGTTTCGAGTGGGCGCTCATTGATGGCGTGAACGACACCGATCAGGCCATGCACGAGCTCGCGAACTACGCCGGGGACCTGCGCGCCCACGTCAACTTGATTCCGCTCAACCCGACGCCGGGGTATCTGGTGATGGGTACGCGTTCTGAGCGAGTCCACGAGTTTCGCAACGGACTCGAGGAACTGGGCATCAACGTCACTGTGCGCAACACTCGCGGACGTTCCATTGACGCGGCCTGCGGGCAACTCGCGTCGGTGACCAACGGGCACAAGTCCAACGTCGCCCTGCGCTCGCGCTAGACGGGTTCCTTCCAGAAGCTCCGGCGCCGCCACGCGAGTAGTCCCACCCCGACCACGCACGCGAGTCCTCCCGAGACGACGGAGAACTCGGTCGAGGTAAACCCGGCGACGACACCTGATTCAGCGTCGCCCAATCGCGGACCTCCCGTGACGACCGCCATTTGAATAGCAGAAATGCGGCTGCGAAATTCGTTGGTGATGGCTAGTTGCAGCATTGTCGAGCGTAGGACCGCTGACACCATGTCCATCGCACCGGCGACCGCCAGCGCGATAACGCCGAACCAGAGGAAGTGAACGACGCCGAAGGACGCCATGGCCAGTCCCCACACCACGATGACTATCAGCACCGTACGACCGCGACGTTGAAGATGGTTAATCCATCCGGCAAAGGTGGCCAGGATCAGAGCGCCGAGGCCCGGTGCGGCGTAGAGCAAGCCGAGAGTGCGCGGACCTCCGTGGTACACGGTGAAGGCCACCGCGGGGAACAATGCGCGTGGCGAACCAAAGACGTTGGCGTCGAGATCCGCGAGGTAGACCGCCTGAGCCACCGCGTGCGAGCGCACGTAGCGAAACCCATCGGCGATGGCGCTGAAGAGAGCCTGTGAAGTATCGGTCGCCGGTGTTGACAGGGGTGACATGAACGTTGTCGCACCCGCGAGGATTACGAACGTCAGCGCGTCGAGGAGGTAACACGAAGGCAGGCTCACGGAGGCGAGCAAGACCCCGGCGAGCGAGGGGCCGGCGACTATCGAAATATTCACTACGATTTGATAGAGGGAGTACGCGCTGATGAGTTGGTCTTCGCGCAACATGGTCGGCATGGCCGCCTGGCGGATGGGTCCCGAGAACCCACTGGTGCCCGCACTGAGCGCCGCGAGCGCCAACAACACCGCGAAGTCGTGGTGATCAATGCCGGCGTTGAGTGCGAGCCCGCCGCTCGCGAGCGCCGCGATGAGCGAACCGAGGATTAGCAATGTGCGTCGGTCGTAGCGGTCGCCGTACGCACCGCCCCATAGGGAACCACCGATGAGGAAGGGCAGTTGGATGAGGCTCGCGAGTCCCACCCACAGGCTCGAGTGCGTCTCTCGGTAGACCTGGTAGGGCACCGCGACCATCGTGACGTTACTGCCGAGTAGTGAGAACAATTGGCCGATGATGAGGAGCCGGAAGTTACGATTGTGCTTGAGCGGACTCCAGTCCACGAGGAGCCGAGGCATCTTCACATGGTACGAGAGTAGGGTATTCCGGGAGCGGGACTCGAAGGAGCGTTGATGATCGACGAGGAACTAGTCCAGTTACTGACGCCAGAAGGTGAGCGAGTCACTCACCCTGACTACGCGAGCAGTTTGACGGGCGAACAGATCCTCTCGATGTATCGCGACATGGTGATTGTGCGTCGCCTCTGCAACGAATCGACCTCACTCCAGCGCCAGGGGCAACTCGCGCTGTGGGCACCCATTCAGGGCCAAGAGGGCGCGCAGATCGGGGCCGGACGCGCACTGGCACCGATGGACTTCACCTTTCCCACGTATCGCGAGCACGGGATCGCTTGGTGCCGCGGCGTGCCGCCGGAGAATCTGCTGCGACTCTTTCGCGCGGTGAGCAACGGCGGATGGGACCCCCAAAAGTATCGCCACCACGTGCCGACCATTGTGCTCGGTAATCAGGTGCTCAACGCCGTGGGCTACGCCATGGGCATCCAGCGCGACGGAGCCGACGAGGCCGTCCTCACGTTCTTTGGCGACGGTGCCTCGAGTCAGGGCGACGTGCTCGAAGGTTTCGTGTGGGCGTCGTCATTCAACGCACCCGTTGTGTTCTTTTGCCAGAACAATCAGTTCGGCATCTCAACGCCGTCCTCGACGCAGTCCAAGGTACCGCTCTACCGTCGCGCGCGCGGATTTGGATTTCCCGGCGTACGCGTCGATGGCAACGACTTACTCGCTTGTTACGAGGTCACCAAGGCGGCACTGGAGAATGCGCGCGCGGGCGGAGGCCCGACGATGATCGAGGCGTACACCTATCGCATGGGCGCACACACCACCTCCGACGACCCTACGAGGTACCGTGTCGACGCTGAAGTCGAAGTGTGGAAGCATCGTGACCCCATTGAACGCATCAAGGCGCTGCTGGTGCGCGAATATCACACCAAGCCCGTCGCTTTTGACGCCATCAACGAAGAAGCGGAAGCTTTCGCCCTCAAACTGCGTGACGACGTCTTGGCGATGGGACGTCCCGATCCGCTCTCGATGTTCGACAATGTCTACGCGGAACCGCACCCCCTGATTGATGAGGGGCGCCGCGACATGGCCGAAATCAGGGCCAGCGCGGGCGCGAACTGATGGCGACCTCCACGATGACCATGGCCAAGGCCCTTAACGAGGGACTGCGACGCGCGATGGAGGCGAACCCCAAGGTTCTCTTGATGGGCGAGGACATCGGCAAGCTCGGCGGCGTCTTTCGTGTCACCGACGGCTTGCAAAAGGACTTCGGCCAAGATCGCGTCATCGACACGCCCCTCGCCGAGTCGGCGATCGTCGGCACCGCCGTCGGTTTGGCGATTCGCGGCTACCGCACGGTGTGTGAGATGCAGTTCGACGGCTTCGTGTTTCCGGCCTTCGACCAGATTGTTAGTCAAGTGGCCAAGTTGCACAAGCGCTCCGATGGCATCTACACGATGGGTCTGGTGATTCGCCTCCCCTTCCAGGGTGGTATCGGCGCCATCGAGCACCACTCCGAGAGCCCCGAGGCCTACTTCGCCCACACGCCGGGGCTGCGTGTGGTGTCGTGCTCCACGCCCAATGACGCCTACTGGATGATCCAACAGGCGATTGAGAGCGACGATCCGATTATCTTTTGCGAACCCAAGAGCCGTTACTGGGAGAAGGGCGAAGTCGACCTCGAGAACCCGCCGCAGGGACTCTACGACGCCGTCGTGCGCCGCCGAGGGACCGACGTCACCGTCGTCGGCTATGGCTCGAGCGTCAAGACCATGTTGCGCGCCGCCGACGCCGCCGACGCGGAGGGCACCTCGCTCGAGATCATCGATCTGCGCGGCATTGCGCCGATTGACTTTCCCACGCTGGTGGCGTCGGTTGAGAAGACGGGCCGCCTGGTCGTCGTCCAGGAGGCACCGCGCACCGCGTCGGTGAGCTCGGAGATCGTCGCTGAATTGACCGAGCGTTGCTTTTATTCGATGCGCGCTCCCGGTATTCGGGTCACGGGATATCACGTGCCCTACCCACCGGCGCGTATCGAAGAGGATTATCGTCCGACGGTCGACCGGGTGCTCGACGCGGTGGACCGAGTGATGGGGTACGAGAGTTGAGTCAAGAAATCTTTTTCCTACCCGACGTCGGTGAAGGCCTCATTGAGGCGGAGATCGTGACGTGGAAGGTCAACGTCGGCGACGTGGTGGTCTTGAACCAGCCGCTCGTGGACGTCGAGACCGCCAAAGCCGTCGTCGAACTGCCCAGCCCCTTCGCGGGCACGGTGTTGACCCTGCACGGTCAGGTTGGCGACACGATGGAAGTGAACCAGCCACTCGTCACCTTCGACCTCGGCGGTGAACGCGCCCCGCACGCCAACGAAAAGCAAGTGGTCCACGATGTTCCCGACGAGCAGCGCCGTGAACCGGTGTTGATCGGCTACGGCGTCGCCAGTGAGGAAGGCGTGCCCACGCGGCGGAGCCGCCGCACGGTCGCCAACGCGGCCCAACCCGCGCCCGACCTCACCGCGCTGAGTGAGCCCGCGGGGGGACCGGTGCGCACCACGCCTCCCGTGCGGCTACTCGCCAAACAATACGGAATCGACCTGGCGACGGTGCCCGCAACGGGCCCCGACGGGCGAGTCACACGCGGGGACGTTGAGGGCGCCCACCGGTGGGCGGACCAGATGCCACTGCGCGGCTTCGCCCCGATGGAGTTGCATCGTGCGTCGCGCTTCGTTGGTCGAGAGATTGATTCATGGTCGAGTGGCGCGCGCGAGGAACGCATCCCCGTCAAGGGCGTATTGAAAGCCATGGCCGAGGCCATGGTCCAGAGTTCCACTCGACAACCCCAGGCGGCGGTGTGGACCCGCGTCGACGCCACCAAGACCATGGAGTTACTCAGCGGTCTGAAGAACCACTCGGATTTTCCCAATATTCGCCTGTCCCCGCTGACACTCGTGGCCCTGGCGGTGTGCGACGCCGCGCGTCACTTCCCGGGGATCAACTCAAGTTTCGACGATGAGAACAACGAGGTCATCGTGCGCCGCTACGTCAACCTCGGCATCGCCGCCGACACGCCACGCGGGCTCGTGGTGCCCAACATCAAGGACGCCGACCGTCTTGATTTGAAGAGCATGGCCCTGGAGTTGTCTCATCTCGTCGAAACGGCCCGCAACGGTACGACGACACCGGACGACATGCGGGGTACGACGCTCACCATCACGAACGTCGGGCCCTTCGGCGTCGACGGGGCGATGGCTATTCTGCCGCCGGGCACTGGCGCAATTGTGTGCGTCGGCAGAATTGCCAAGGCACCGTGGGTGTTCGACGACGAGATTGTCGTGCGCCACGTGGCCGAACTGTCGATGACTTTTGATCACCGCCAAATTGACGGCGCACTCGCCTCCCAGGTGATTGCGCACATCGGCACGTTCCTTGAGGATCCCGCGGCGGCGTTGCTGGCGCAGTAATTACGCGCGCGGCGAGCCGAGCGCGGCGAGGGCTCGGTCGGCGTGGAGGTCCATCGAGAGCTCGCTGGTGATGACGTCGAGCAGCGTGCGGTCGGTACCAATGACGAACGTGACCCGCTTGACGCGCAGTACGTCGACGCTGCGCTTGACGCCGTAGAGCGAGGCGACCGTGCCACCCACGTCGGCGAGCAACGGGTAATCGAGGGCATTCTTTTGGGCGAATTGGGCCTGACGGTCGACGTCGTCCATCGAGACGCCGACCCGTTGCGCGCCGCGCGCGGCGAACTCTGCCGCGAGATCACGGAAATGGCACGACTCCTTGGTACATCCTGGTGAATTGGCCGCGGGATAGAAGAAGAGGACGACGGGACCGTGGGTGAGAGCCTCACTGAGCGTGAAGTCGTCACCGCCGTTGTCCTGAAGAGTGAAATCGGGAGCGATGTCTCCGGTACGCATACCTTCAACCTAGGGGTGTTCCTCAGGTGTCGAGGCGAAAACCCACGCCGCGAATGGTGACCAGATGCCGAGGTTGCGTGGGGTCCGCTTCGATCTTCTGGCGCAGCCGCTTCACGTGAGTGTCCAGGGTTCGGGTGTCCGAGAGTTGCATTCCCCACCACAGCGTGTCGAGGCAGACCTCGCGCGTGACAACCTGCCCGAGGTGCGACGCGAACAACGCGAGGAGATCGAACTCCTTGCGACTGAGCTCGATGTCGACGCCGTTGCGGGTCACCGAACGGCGCACGAAATCCATTTTGAGATCGCCGAAGACGATGAAGTCTTCGTCACTGGAGGTGGTGGGGCGACGCAGAACGGCACGAATGCGCGCGACGAGCTCGCGCAGGCGATAGGGCTTGGTGACGTAGTCCGCGGCGCCAATCTCGAGGCCGAGTACGACGTCCACCTCACTGGTGCGCGCGGTGACCATTATCACGGGAATACGGCTCGAGTGATAGACCTCACGGCAGAAGTCCACCCCGGAGCCGTCGGGGAGCATCAGGTCGAGCAGGATGATGTCGGGCTTGGAGCGGACCAGAATCTCGCGTGCGCCCGCGAGTGTCTTGGCACCAACCACGACGAAGCCTTCGGCGGCCAGACCGACGGCGAGAGCATCCTGGTAACTCTCCTCATCCTCCACGACGAGGACTGACTGGCGTCCTTCGGCGTCGACCATCACGCTCACCGCGCATCCTTTCGAGAGCAGGCACGGCCCCTCGATCGACTTAGGGGGAGAGTCAACGCGGGGCGTGCCATGGGCTAACCCTAAGGAGCCAGGGTTATCTCACGGTGAAGTTGTGGCTACTGGAGGGTGGTCTTCAGATGAAACCTGGAGGGCGCGAACACTGCGGCCTCAGGGCGCGGTGACCAGCGAAAAGCCGTCGTAACGCGAACTGCCGGACTGGTAGCTACCCGTCACCTGGCACGTCGAGGTGGTGAAGCATTGCACGGAGTAGATGCCGCCGGCGACACCCACCGAGGCGGCGCTGCCCGGTAAGGAGATCTTCGTGCCGGGGGACCACACGTTGTTGGTCTCGCTAACGACCAACGCCTCGTACTTCTTGGCGGCACTGAGGTACGCCGCTCCGGCGACACAGGTGCCCACCCCGGGGCAACTGACGCTCACGACACCACCGTTGTGTCCGGCCTGTAGCGCGCCAGCGGGCAGGGCGAGGACGTGGGCGCGCTGGAGGTTACCGTTCACCACGTTGTCGAGAAAACCCTGGTAGCGACCGTTCTTGTCAAGGTATTGCCCACCCAGGACGCAGTTGCCCGCCGAGGAGCAGGCCACGCCCTTGAAGCCGTAGATCAACGCTTCGGGATTCCCCGCTCCGTTGGGCAAACTCACTTCGAGTGCACGGTTCCACGCGCCCGCGATCGAGAGTGCCACCAGCGGCTGTACGGCGCCGGTACTGGTGTCGTAGGTTCCCGCCGCGAGACACGAACCCGAGGTAGTGCAGGCGATCTCGTTGAATTGTGCGCCGGCGAAGGCACTGGTGTTGCCGGGAAGGCCTAGGGGAATAGCCCTCTTCCACACTCCCGCGATCTCGGGCACCGCCACGGCGTGCGAGATGTTGTTGGCGTCGACGTAGGAGCCGACCGCCGCGCAATTGGCGGGCGACCAGCACGTGACCTGCGAGAGCGTGACGACGGGGTTGGTGTTGATCCCCACGGGCAGAGAGAGCTCGAGGGCATTACGCCACTTGCCATTCATCTCAGAGAGGATGAAGCCCTCGGTGGCGAAAGTGACCGAGTCGGTGGTGTAGGTGCCGACGACGGTGCAATTGCCGACACTTACGCACGTGATCGAGCGCGGGGTGGCGGACTCACTGGTGGCCATGGCGTTCTTGGGCAGGGCCAAGGCTACGCCCTTGTGCCAGGTGCCATTGACTTCGCTCTCAATGAAGGGAAGCTGATTCGAGGAAGTGGCGTACTGGCCCAACGCCACGCACGTCCCGTTGGACGGACACGCGAGCCCCTCCATGGTGACGCCCTTGGTCGTGGAGTAGCCAGCGGGCGGGGTCACGGCGAGAGGCGCTTGCCACACACCCTTGACCTCGTAATCAAGAGACCCCGCGGTGAAGCCGTGCGAAGTGAGGTAGATACCGGCGACGGCGCAATTACCGATGGAGGAGCACGACTGGAAGGGAAGATACCCCTGATTAAGGCCAAGGTTTGGCTTCGGCAACGTTAACTGAGTCGCCTGGGGCACGCTCAGGGCGTTCGCGCTCGCCAGGGGGTACAGTGACGCGCCCAACGCGAGTAGTGCAATGGCGAAACGTGGGACTTTCATGGTTCTCCCGGGAACGTGAGTGAGACCGACACTGAACCCGCCGTCCCTGCGCGAACGAAGCTGGACGGGCCTCGCAAATCAGTATACGGACAGTCCCAAATATTCCTGAGAGCGACCCCGTGCGTACTCTTGCTCACCAGCGAAGACTCCTAGAATGACGGAGTGCGCACCATGATGAGAGCCGTCAGGGTCCACGCGCGAACACGGGGAATTCAATGACGTCAATCCTGCTGGTGGAAGACGATGCTGAGTTGGTCAGCCTGCTGGGTCGATTCCTGCCCGAAGAAGGGTACGAACTGCGAGTGGCGTCGGACATGGCGAGCACTCTGCGCGCGGTGTCGGAACTCGAGCCCGACCTGATTCTCCTCGACGTCGTTCTGGGCAACGAAGACGGGCGCGACATCTTCAAGGAGATTCGTGAGATCAGCGACGTGCCAGCGATCTTCCTTACCGGTCGCGGCCTCGAGTCCGACCGTATTGCCGGGCTCAAAATGGGCGCCGACGACTACATCGTCAAGCCCTTCTCCCTGGGGGAACTCTCCGCACGAATTGAGTCCGTGTTGCGTCGCGCCGGGGCCAATTCGTCCCAGCGCTCCATTGACGCGCCGAACATGAAGTTCGGTCCGCTCGAGATCAATGAGCAGACCCACGAAGTCCACCTCGACGGCTCGCTGCTCGAGCTCACCGCCAAGGAGTTCTCGCTACTCGCATTCCTCGCCGCGTCGCCGCGCCAGGTGTTCTCTCGTGAACAACTCCTCGAGCACGTGTGGGCGTCATCGCCGGAATGGCAGAACGAAGCCACGGTCACCGAGCACATTCGCCGCTTGCGACTCAAGATTGAGACTGACCCCGATCACCCGCGCTGGATTACCACCGTGCGCGGATTCGGCTACCGCTTCGAACCCGTCAGCGCTTAGTTCGCCGGGCGCCTACGTCGGCTCAGCAGCGCGATTACCTCGTCCACGAGAGCGCTGGGCTTGAAGGGCTTGGCGACGAACGTCGCACTGCCCGCGACGAGACCATCGATGACCTCGGGCGATGCGGTCCCCGACATCAACACGACGAGCAACTCAGGTTGCTGGCGCTGGAGGTGTGCGGCGAGTTCGGTTCCCGCCATCGCGGGCAAGACGACGTCGCTCAGTAGCAAATCAATAGAGTCCGGGTAGCGCGCGCGAATCTCCAGGGCGTCCTCGGCGGAAACCGCTTCGAGCACCTCGAAGCCATTTCGCTGCAGGACTTGCCGGGCGAGTCGACGCAACCCGGGGTCGTCCTCGCACAACAGAATGGTGGCCGACATCCTCGCGCGCGCCGGTGCGCGACTAGATGCGGACACGGTCTCGACGGTGGCGTCAATGCCGCTGGCGACCCGAGCGGGAAGCCAGATAGTGAAGGTTGTGCCCACTGCGAGCCGCGATTCACAGGTGATGAATCCGCCGCTGTCTTCAACCAGACGTCGCGCTGACGCCAGGCCGAGTCCTGTCCCATTGAAAGGTCCCTTGGTGGTGAAGAGGGGCTCAAAGCAGCGCGCCATCGTGGCCTCGTCCATGCCGGTGCCAGTGTCTGAGATGCTCAGGGCGAGGTAGCTTCCCGGTTTCGCACCNNCGTCGGGCATGGCGTCGCGCGCGTTGATCGACAGATTCAGAATCATCTGCTCGAAGAGGTCGGCGTCAACGGTGACGAGCGGCGTGACCTCGGCGAGCACCCACTCGACGGAGTTCTTTGATCCCATGATCCGTTCGAGCACCTCGGCGTTGGCGCTCAAGGCGGCTCCCACATCGAGGCGTACGGGAGCGGGCTCGAAGGTGCGTCCGATGCTCTGGAGCTGCGCGGTCAGCGTCGAGGCTCGCGACGACGTCGACTGGATGTCGCGGACGAGTTCTTCGGATTTGGTATCGCCCGTCACGTTGCGCGAGAGCAATTCGGCGTAACCCAGGATCAGGGTGATCAGGTTGTTGAAGTCGTGCGCGACACTGCTGGCTACCTGGCCGCGCAACTCCATGCGGTGCGCGTGGCGCACTTCCTCGCGAAGTTCGCGTTGGTCGGTGACGTCATCGAGCAGCGTCAAGACGCTGGGTTCGCTCCCGCCGCTGGGCAGCACCGCCGCGGACACTGCGAGGAGACGTTCGCGACCGGCGAAAGTGGCGGTGAACTCCCTCGTGTCGCGCAGTCCGCCCGCCAGCAGTTCGCGCCAGAGTTCGGCGAGCGGGGCTTGCACGGAGTCGGGCCAGGACACGGCACCTCTCGCGTCGGCTGCGAAGTCCGGCCAGCGTAGGAGACGGCTCGCCGATTGGTTCCACCAACGCACTCCTCCGGACCCGTCAGACTCGACGATGCCCACGGGTGCCGCATCGACCAGGATGCGCAGGCGCGTCTCGTTGTCTTGAATCGTGCGGTTGAGGTCGAGGGCTTCGAGCGACGTTGCGGCCAATTGCCCCAGCAGCATCGCGAGTTCGTGGTCTTCGTCGCTGAACGGCACCGAGGAAGGGCGATACGCCGCCACCACGCCACGCGGACGTCGAAGACTATCGAGGACGGGAGCGCAGAGCCACTCGTTCTCCTCCCACGGCTCACCGGCGTCATCGCGCGCGCGAGGAAGCCCCGCGTCGGCCGCGCCCGCGGCGTCGAGCAGGCGAGGAATACTCCCGCGCAGCACCGAACCCACCAGTAGATCTTGGCCGGTGCCCAGGCTGACCATCGCCCGGTCGGCATCGAACACACTTCGCGTACTTCGCGCGAGGCTCTGGGCGATGTCCGCCTCATGGTTGAGAGTTCCCACCGCCAACGAGGCGCTGATCAACTGGTGCAACTGACTGGCGACGCGTTGACTCGCGCGCAACGCGAGGCGCGACTGATAGCGAAGCGTGAGACGCTCCAGGTCGACACCGAGGGCAGTCACCACGTCGTGTGCCGCGCCGAGGTCGTCGTCACTCAGGGGTATCGCATCCGTGGCGCGCGCGATGATGACGACGCCGGCATTTTGGTCGGTGACGATGAGTCGCGAGATCACGCCACGTGGTCCCCGACCATCGTCATTCCACGCCACGCTTTCTTGCGAGGAGATGACCTCGTCGATAGCAGTGTCCATATCGAGACCACGGGCCCATAGTTCGCGACACGTGGCGTAGGAGTGTTCGTGCGCGGCGGTGCACTGCGAGAAGGAGCCATCTGCGACTGGATCGACGACGGCGACCCAGTTCGCGAAGTCCGGCAGGGCCGCGAACGCGAGTTGTTGGTAGAGACGTGTCGGGTCC
>PLEI01000073.1 GCA_003136415.1 Acidimicrobiaceae bacterium
CGAAAGCGGTAGTCGGTATCGTTGGCGCGCGTCTTGAAGTTCCCCGTCGGCACGACGATGGTCTTGCCGGCGAACTTGGCGCCGAGCCGCTGGCGCCGCGCGGATGAATAGATGGTGGCGGGATGCACGTCGTGCGAGATCTTCGCTTGCTCCCAGCTGCCGGTCATGTGATCGAAGAGCACCCGAGGACTCGGTGGACGGTGCGGCCCGACCCACACCCAGTGCTCGGAAACNNTGCGTATGCTCGCGGAATGGACATCTCAGTGCGTCACGAAGGTCCGGTCGCGATTCTCACCTGGAACGACGGTGAAAATCGGCTAAACGCTGACTCGTTGAAGCGACTCAACGAACTCCTCGACGATCTTGAAGCGACCAGCGGACCCCTCGCAATTGTCGTTACCGGCGTGGGTAAGTTCTTTTCCAATGGCCTCGACCTCGCACGATTCGGCGCCAATCAGGCCGAATTCACGGCGACGCTCGAAGAACTCGAACGCACGATCGCGCGACTGCTCCTCTTTCCCGCGTATACCATCGCGGCCCTCAACGGTCACACCTTCGCCGGCGGCGCGTTACTGAGTTGCGCCTTCGACTACCGCGTGATGCGCGAGGATCGCGGGTATTGGTGCATGAACGAAGCCGAGATTGGTCTCGCACTCGATGAAAGACTCTGGTCGATCCTCGAGCACCGCTTGCCGCGTGCGACGGCGCTCGTCGCCGCGACGACCGCGAAGCGCTTCAACGGTCCTGACGCCTTCGCGACGGGGATCGTCGAAGCGACGGCGAGCGAAGGGGAACTACTCGGCCACGCGATTGACGTCGCCACTCGTTACGCCACGCTGGATCGCACCACGTTGTCTAAGCACAAGTACTTGGCGCACGGCGAGGAAGCCAAGTTGTTGGGGTGGAGGAGCTAGTTGTCCGCGGTAGTGCGACCAGCGACGGAATCCGACGCCAACGCGGTGCTGAGCATCGACGGCGGTGTGTTGGGAACTGCGGAACATGCTTCGCTCGTCTCGCGACGTATCGAGTCGGGTCACTGTCTCGTCAGCGAGAGTGAGGGACGCGTCTTGGGGTTCGCTACCGTGCATCCCCGATCGTTCTTTGGTCGTGACTTTATTGAGTTACTCGTGGTCGACACTGACTTTCGCCGGCAAGGAGTTGCGAACGCGCTACTTGGAGCGTGCGCCCATCGCTCGACGACACCAGAACTGTTCACCTCTACGAACAGTTCCAACCTTCCAATGCGCAATCTGTTGCGCAAAGCGCAGTGGTTGTTCAGCGGAGAGTTAGTCGGAATCGACGAAGGTGACCCCGAACTCGTCTTTTATAGAAGTTCGGAACTAAAACTCTTTCTGAGTCAGTCGGTCCACGAGACGCCATGACGAGGGAAGTGCGACACCTGAGATGGCGGCTTTGATAACTTCGCCCCACACGAATGGCGTGAAGCCGAGCGCGATTGCCTCTGACGGCGAGACGTGAATCGCGAACTTGAGCCACGTCACGCCAATGACGAAGATGATGACGTCACCAATCGCCATTGAGACAACGGCGCGAGTGATCGTGCGATCCGTCCCTCGTGATGCCAACCAACCGAGCATCGATCCGGCCACGATGAAGCCAATGAGGTACCCGAAGGTTGCCACGGCGTAGCCACTCGCGTGGCTGGCGAACCACGGGACGCCGGCAATACCGGCGACGAGGTAGAGCGACAACGCTAAACCGGCTCGACGCCAACCCAGCGCCGTGCCGGCCAGCATGACGCCGAGCGTCTGGCCAGTTATGGGTACAGGGTTACGCGGGAGATGTATGGAGATCTGCGCGAGCGCGCCGACGAGCGCGGCCGCGCCCACGACGAGGGCGACTTCCGCGAGTACCGACTTCGGTACGACGTCGGCGAGTACGCGACGTGGTGCGGGCATGGTGATAGTTGACATCAAGATCTCCTCGTCATTTCGTTACGGTTACCTTACGTGAGTGAACGAGACATCAAGAACAAAATCAGTACTCGTGAGTAACTAGATCCAACCTTGATCGCGAGCGATCTGATAGACGTCACCGATGCGCATGCCAGTTCGATGCTGCAGTGTGCGAATGAGTCCGCCGGCTTCATAGAGCGACTCGTGCGTACCGGTGTCGAGCCAGGTCGTCGCTCGCGAGAGTATCTCGACGCGAAGCTCGCCTCGTTCGAGGTACGCGTTGTTGAGCGCGGTGATCTCGAGTTCGCCTCGTTCGCTTGGTGACAGGTTTCGCGCGAAGTCCGACGCACGTTCGTCGTAGAAGTAGATACCCGGCACCGCGAAGGTGCTCTTCGGAACGGCGGGCTTCTCTTCGATCGAGAGCACTTGGCCATTGTCGTTGAACTCGACGACGCCGTACGCCGTGGGATTCGAGACCTGATAGGCGAAAATGAGGGCACCTTGCACGCTGGTGTTCTGCTGCAGGTGGGTCCCAAGCCCGGGACCGTAGAAGAGGTTGTCGCCCAAGATGAGAGCGCACTTCTCGCCGTCGAGGAACTTCTCGCCCAAGATCAGCGCTTCAGCTAGTCCGTTCGGCTGGTCCTGAACGATGTAGGAGAGCTTGATACCTAACGTCGCGCCGTCACCGAGGAGACGAAAGAACGCGTCTTGATCGTGTGGCGTCGTAATGAGGAGAATCTCACGGAGGCCACTGAGCATCAGGGTACTCAGGGGATAGTGAATCATCGGCTTGTCGTAGATGGGCAATAACTGCTTGGAGACCGCGCGAGTAATGGGATGCAAGCGCGTCCCGGTGCCGCCAGCCAAAATGATTCCCTTCACTCCATTAGTATAGAAGTCCGTCAACCCCTACTTAAGGCCGAGGTGTCTCCATGCGCATTGTGATCACCGGAGCGGCCGGATTTATTGGTTCGCGCTTCGTCGAGATGCTTCTGGAGGCGCAGCACCTGGGATACGACGACATCGTGATTCTCGACGCTTTGACCTACTCGGGGCGCCGCGAGAACATCGAAGGGGTCCTGCGCGACTCACGAGTGAGCTTCGTCCAGGGCTCCATCACCGACCCTGAACTGACCGAAGACGTCGTGCGCGGGGCGCAGGCCGTGGTGCACTTCGCCGCCGAGAGTCACGTGGACCGCTCAATTAGCGGCGCGCGGACATTCTTCGAGACCAACGTCATTGGCACCCAGACGCTGCTCGAGAGTGCTCGTCGCCACCAGGTCGAGCGTTTCGTGCACGTCTCCACCGACGAGGTCTACGGTTCAATAGCCGAAGGTTCGTGGCGCGAGGACCACATCCTCGAACCCAACTCGCCGTACTCGTCCTCGAAGGCTGGATCGGACCTCGCGGCGCTGGCGTATCACCGCACCTACGGTCTGCACGTCAACGTCACGCGGTGCTCGAACAACTACGGTTTACGCCAGTTCCCCGAGAAGGTCATTCCGCTGTTCGTCACCAACTTGATGGATGGCCACAAGGTTCCCCTCTACGGTGACGGTCTCAACGTGCGCGACTGGCTGCACGTCGACGACCACTGCCGGGGAATCCTGCTGGTGTTGGAGGGTGGACGCGCGGGCGAGATTTACAACATCGGTGGCGGCACCGAGTTGACCAACAAGGAACTCACCTACCGCCTCCTGCAGCTCTGCGAAAGGAGCGACGACAGCATCGAGCCCGTCGCCGACCGATTAGGGCACGACCGCCGATATTCCGTGGACTGCTCGAAGATCCGCAACGAACTCGGCTACACGCCCCAGGTCCCCTTTGATGACGGACTGGCCGGCGTGGTCCAGTGGTACTTCGATAACGAGACCTGGTGGCGCCCGTTGAAGGACATCAAGTGAATCTGCGCGAACTCGACATCGCCGGTCTCTACGTCGCCGAGTCACGGGTCTTCGGCGACGATCGCGGTTTCTTTCGCGAGTGGTTCAAGTTAAGCGACTTCGAGTCGGCCGGACTGGACTTCGCAACCGAGCAGTCGAACCTATCGATATCGACCAAGAACGTCGTTCGCGGACTGCACTATTCGATGGCCCCGCGCGGCCAGGCCAAGGTCGTGACGTGCGTCTACGGGACTCTGGACGACGTCATCGTCGACATCCGCGTGGGTTCTCCGACGTTCGGCCGCGTGGTGACGGTCTCCCTCGCCGCCGATCAGGGGACCACCGTCGTGCTGCCCGCCGGCGTCGGGCACGGTTTTTGCGTGACCTCGGATACCGCGGCGCTGTCGTATCTCCTGTCGTCTCCCTTCGACGCTCCTCACGAGCTCGAAATCAATCCCCTGGACCCCGATATCAACGTACCGTGGGCCTTGACCGGTGAGGCGATCTTGAGCGAGAAGGATGCCGCCGCCCCCTCCTTGGCGCAACGACGCGCAGCGGGCGACCTGCCTTCCTTCTAGCTGACTTACTCCGTTGGCGACTCCTCGACATTCACTGACGGCATCAGAATCGCCCGTCGCCATCCCCGCAGGGAATTGAAGACCGCAATCTCGTCGGCTGCCCTCACGTCAGACGGGCGAATGACCCACTCTTCAATCTCGCCCCGCTCCAATAGGAGTTCGCGAGCGATGCCCGGAAGGCAACCCGACGATAAGGGAGGAGTGCGCCAGACAGTACCTTGGCGAATTGCCAAGTTGGCGGTCGTCACCTCGGTGCACTCTCCGCGTTCATTGACCATCACGACGTCGTCGACGTCGGGGAATCGACGACGTCGACGAAGGTAGAGGTCGCGTTGGGTAGTTTTGTGAAACAGCATGGGATTGTCGCTCGACACGGATTCAACGTCAATGCACAGAGTGACCGGATCGCCAACGGACTCCGGAGCGGGGAAGTGTTGGACCACGACTCGGCCATCTCGTGAGAGGAGGACGCGAATTCGTGACTCGTAGTTCACCCTGGTGAGGTGACGTTCGATGATGCCGTCAAGGTCGTCGGGAACGCGAAAGCTGAGGCGCCGCGCCGATCGCCGCATTCGATCCAGATGTCGTTCGTGCACGCGCCCCGGCCCATCGTGGTGGTGGCGGAACGTCTCGAGTAGACGATAGGGCCGCGGTGACGCCGTCTTCAGTTGATGAGCCTTAAGGACCAATTCACTGAACTCGCGTGACGGGTGAGAGTCCATCACGATGCCGCCGCCGGTACCAAATTTGGCGCCCTCGCCGGGCGAGATGACGGCCGTACGAATCGCCACATTGAAAGTCGCTCGCACCCCCTCGCGCGTTGGTTCCAGGAGCCCCACGGCACCGCAGTACACCCCGCGCGGTGAATCCTCGATGGAGGAAATGAGCGACATCGCACTGTGCTTGGGCGCGCCGGTAACGCTCCCACAGGGGAACAAGGCCGCGAAGATATCCTCCAGACGGGCGGTGGCAGGCGTGCGGCAACTGACTTCGGACACTAGTTGGAAGACGTTGGGGTACTCCTCGAGCTCCAGCAACGACTGGACCTTGACGGACCCGAGGGTGGCGACTTTGGCCATGTCGTTTCGCACCAGGTCAACAATCATGATGTTCTCGGATTGCTCCTTCGCCGAAGCGACGAGCGCGGCCGCCAGGGCGTCGTCCTCGGCGCCAAATCGACCCCGCCTCTGTGTCCCCTTCATCGGCCGACACCGGAGCCGCGAGTCGTGCCACTCAAAGAAGAGTTCAGGCGAGGCGCTGACCACCGCGAAATCGTCGTGTTCGATTAAAGCACCGTATTTCGGGGATTGCGCCAAAAGGAGTTGCTGGTAGAGATCAACGGGTTCGACGTCGTCGCGCGTGCTCATTCGCGCGGTGAAATTCACCTGATAGACGTCGCCGGCGCGAATGCATTCGTGAATTCGATCAATGCGCTGGCCGTACTCATCTTCCGTGAGAGGCAGTGACCATTGGGGGGGTGGTGTTCGTGTTGGTGGATGCGGCGTGTAACGCGAGACGTCGCCCGTGGCGAATACTCCGAACCAGGCCAGAGGAGGCCCCTTCGGTGATCGCCGAGCGACGTCCAAGGCGACGTCGAAGGCACTCGCGGCCTCGTACGTCACGAACCCCGCGACCCAGTGACCGGTACGGGCGGCGTGCTCCGCCGCCTTCATCGCCGGTCGGACCTCGTCGAGGGAGTCGGCGCGAATCTCACGGATGAATTGCCCGAGACTCGTCGTTTCCTGCGTCGACACGTTGTCGAAGCGGGCTCTTGGAACGACGTCGCGTTGCTCGTCGACCCGACGCCTCACCGGGTCGCGCCGGCGCACTTGGTGTGAATTCACGTCATTAATGTGAGTAATTATGCTGCATTGACCGAGTGCGTGCGCTTCGACGCGCCAGCGAATTGCCGGGACCTTTCGTGGCGCAAGGGAGCGGCGGGTCGTTGGAAGCCCTGGAGGCACATTGCTAGCCTGACTTAAGTGAGTATTGCCCCACTTCGGCCGGTCGACGCACGGGACCGCGGCATCCTGGTTCCCGCCGTGGTTTCGATTCCCACCATCCACAACGAAGATGAACTGCGCCGCTACCTCAGCGCCCTTAGCGGTGTTGACGCCGTCGGAGTCGAGAGTCGCGTGGCCAAACTCTCTACGCGCTCGCTCAAGAAGTCGACCAAGTTGACCGCCATCGACCTGGCCATTTCCATGGTGGACCTCACGACCCTCGAAGGGGCCGATACTCAAGGTCGCGTGACCTCGCTCTGCACCAAGGCGATGCGCCCGGATCCGAGCGACCTGGCCGTGCCGGCCGTGGCGGCGGTCTGCGTGTACCCCGATTTGGTCGCCCACGCGCGCCGCGTGTTGGGCGACTCACCCGTCGCGGTTGCGTCAGTGGCGACCGCTTTCCCGTCGGGTCGCGCATCGCTGAGCGTCAAGCTGCTCGACGTCGCGGAAGCGGTGCAAGCGGGAGCGGACGAGATCGACATGGTGATCGACCGTGGCGCCTTCCTCGCGGGACGTTGGGGACAGGTATTCGACGAGATTGTGGCGGTCAAGGCGGCGTGCGGTAGCGCTCACCTCAAAGTCATTCTCGAGACCGGTGAACTCGTCACCTACGACAACGTGAAGCGCGCGAGTTGGATTGCGATGCTGGGCGGAGCGGACTTCATCAAGACCTCGACCGGGAAAGTGGGCGTCAACGCGACGCTGCCCTTCGCCCTCGTGATGCTCGAAGCCGCCCGGGACTTCGCCGAGCAAACGGGTCAACTCGTGGGTGTCAAAGTGGCGGGTGGTATCCGCACGACCAAGGACGCGCTGAAGTACTTGGTGGTCGTGAACGAGACGGCGGGAGCCACCTGGCTCACCGCGGAGTTCTTTCGCTTCGGGGCCTCGTCACTCCTCAATGACTTATTGATGCAGAGGCTCAAGCAACGAACCGGGGCGTACGTGCGACCCGACGAATTCTCAGGGGACTGATATGACGGACCACTCACTCACTTCAGAACTCGGTGGGTTGTCCTACGACCCGGCACCGGAATCCGCGTCAATCGCTCGACTCCAGCCCAGCTACGGCTTGTTCTTGGATGGGGAGTTCACGGCTCCCGAGTCCCACGAGCAGTTCGCATCGTTGAACCCGGCCACCGAAGAGACTCTCGCCACCGTGGCCCTGGCGTCGTCGGCTGACGTCGACACGGCCGTGGCGTGCGCCCGTCGGGCTTATACCAAGGTGTGGAGCAAGACGACGGGCGCCGAACGCGCCAAGTACCTCTTTCGCATCGCGCGTCTCATCCAGGAGCGCTCGCGTGAGCTCGCCGTCGTCGAGACACTCGACAATGGCAAACCGATTCGTGAATCACGCGACGTCGACATTCCCTTGGCCGCCGCCCACTTCTTCTATTACGCCGGGTGGGCCGACAAACTCGAGCACGCGGGATTCGGTGCCAGTCCCCGGCCCATCGGCGTGGCCGGTCAGATTATCCCGTGGAACTTTCCGCTCCTGATGGCGGCATGGAAGTTGGCGCCCGCGCTGGCGGCGGGCAACACCTGCGTTTTGAAGCCCGCCGAGACCACGCCGTTGTCCGCACTGATTCTGGCCGAGATCTTCCAGCAGGCGGGGCTGCCGGATGGAGTAGTCAACATCGTCACCGGCGACGGCACCACCGGCGCGGCACTGGTAGACCACCCGGGCGTCGACAAGATCGCCTTCACCGGTTCGACCGAGGTCGGCCGACTCATCCAGGAGCGCGTCGCCGCAACACCCAAGCGCTTGACGTTGGAGCTCGGCGGTAAAGGCGCGAACATCGTGTTTGAGGACGCGCCCATCGACGAGGTCATCGAAGGAATCATCGACGGCATCTTCTTTAACCAGGGACACGTCTGCTGTGCCGGATCTCGATTGCTGGTGCAGGAGTCCGTGGCCGACGAGGTGCTACGCCGTCTCCTTCGTCGCGTTGACCAGTTGCGCGTCGGCGATCCAATGGACAAGAACACCGACGTGGGTGCCATCAACTCGGCCGCCCAACTCGAGCGCATCCGCGAACTCACCACGTGGGGCGAAGAGGAGGGTGCGACGCGCTACACCAGCGCGTGTGAGCTGCCCGACAGGGGCTACTGGTTCGCGCCTACGGTCTTCGCCGACGTGGCCCAGAGCCACCGCATCGCCCGAGACGAGATCTTCGGTCCGGTGTTGTCGGTGTTGACGTTTCGCACGCCCGAAGAGGCCGTCGCCAAGGCCAACAACTCGAAGTACGGACTCGCGTGCGGAGTCTGGAGCGAGAAGGGAAGTCGCACTCTCTGGGTCGCCCAGCGCTTGCGCGCGGGAGTCATCTGGGCCAATACCTACAACAAATTTGATCCCACCAGCCCCTTTGGCGGAGTGCGCGAATCGGGTTTCGGCCGCGAGGGCGGCCGCCATGGGCTGGAGGCGTACCTCGATGTCTGAGCGACTCGACGTGAAGAAGACGTACAAACTGGTGGTCAACGGCGCCTTTCCTCGTTCCGAATCGGGACGTAGCTACCAAGTGGTAGCCGCCGACGGAAAGTTTTTGGCCAACGTGGCCCAGGCCTCACGCAAGGACTTGCGCGAGGCGGTGGTCGCCGCACGCGCCGCCCAAATCAAATGGTGGAACGCG
This sequence comes from Acidimicrobiaceae bacterium, assembly GCA_003136415.1. Taxonomy (GTDB): domain Bacteria; phylum Actinomycetota; class Acidimicrobiia; order Acidimicrobiales; family RAAP-2; genus RAAP-2. The sequence goes on from PLEI01000073.1 coordinate 9,008, forward strand.
ACAGCGTATAACCGCGGTCAAGTGCTGTATCGCTGGGCCGAGATGGCCGAATCTCGCCGCGAAGAACTTGTCGAACACGTGCAACTTGCCGAGGGCCTTAAGAAGAAGGATGCGCAACTCAGCGTGGCGAGGGCCATTGACCGGATCGTCTGGTACTCGGGGTGGACCGACAAAGTCACACAAGTACTCGGCGGCGCCAACCCGGTGGCCGGGCCTTTTTTCAATTTCTCCCTGCCCGTTCCCAGTGGCGTCATCGGTGTGGTCGCTCCGCAACAGTCGTCCTTGGAGGGATTCGTCGAGGCCGTCGCGGCGCCCATTTGCGTTGGTAATGCGGTAGTGGCGCTCGCGAGCGAACTTCGTCCCACGCCCGCCATCGTGCTTGCCGAGATGACTGCGACGTCGGACTTCCCCGGCGGAGTCCTCAACGTGCTGACGGGTTTCACCGGTGAGCTGGTCGCGCCCCTGGCGACGCATGAGGACATCGACGGTGTGGATCTGACGGGCAGTGGCGAACTGAGTGATGAACTTGCGCGCCTGGCGGCCGGATCGATCAAGCGCGTGTATCGCGCGCGAGCGAACGACGACGAGAACTCTCTTCGGCAACTACGAACATTTGTTGAGACCTCCACGGTCTGGCACACGATTGGACAATGATGACGAACCCTTACCAACTCGCGACCGAAGCGGCCGATGAACTGCGCGTGCGCAGCGGTGTGGACGCCTACGACGTCGCCATCGTGTTGGGTTCGGGATGGAAGGAAGGCGCCCTCGCGCTGGGGACGCCCTTCGCCGAAGTAGCGACGGGTACCCTGCGTGGATTCGTTGCTCCCACTGTCGTGGGACACGCGGGACAGATCTTCTCGATTGATGTCCAAGGTGTCAAGATCGCCCTGGTGTCGGGTCGCGTGCATCTCTACGAGGGCAACACCGCTGATCAGGTGGCCCATCCGGTGCGCACTGTCATCGCCGCCGGCGCGAAGACCGTCGTCCTCACCAACGCTTGTGGAGGCATCGACCTCACGAAGGGTCCCGGCTCGGTGGTCGTGATCAAGGACCACATCAACCTCACTGCCACGTCGCCCATGGAAGGTGCCGCTCCGCCCGCCCCGTACGGTTCTCGCTTCGTGGACTTGACCGACCTGTACTCTCGGCGGCTGCGCACCGCGGTGCTCGCCACTGCGCCCGAGCTCTCTGAGGGCGTGTACGCGGGCTTTCGCGGTCCGCACTACGAGACGCCCGCCGAAATCGCCATGGCTCGCACGATGGGTGCGACACTGGTGGGCATGTCGACCGTGCTCGAAGCCATCGCCGCGCGACACATGGGAGCCGAGGTGTTGGGACTCAGTCTGGTGTCGAACTTGGCCGCCGGTGTCGCCGACGCGCCCCTCAGCCACCTCGAGGTTCTCGAGGCGGGGCAGAAGGCTGCGGCGTCACTGGGCGAGTTGCTGGCTCGTCTGATTCCGGTGCTGTGAACGACGAACTCCTGGCGCGGGTGGGCGCCTGGATGGCGATGGATCCCGATGACGTGGACCGGGCCACCATTGAAAAACTGATCGAAGAGGGCGACGAAGCGAAGATTCGCCACTGCTTCGACCCGCCGCTGACCTTCGGCACGGCTGGGCTACGCGGCCCCGAGATGGCGGGCCCCGCCGGAATGAACCGTTGCACGGTACGCCGCGCCACTCAGGGCGTCGTTGCGTGGCTGGGCGAATTGGGCATCGACCCGGCTCGCGGCGTCGTCGTCGGCCGCGACGCGCGCCACGGGTCTGAGACGTTCAACGATGAGGTCGTCGCGGTGCTGCTGGGCGCGGGAGTGAGGGTCTACGAGATGCCCCGCCCCCTGCCCACTCCGATGACGGCGTACGCCCTCCAGGTCCTCGGAGCGGCGGCCGGCATCATGATCACCGCGAGCCACAATCCCCCGGCGGACAACGGCTACAAGCTCTACGGCCCCGACGGGTCGCAAATTATTGCTCCCAATGACGCCATTGTCGAGCGCTACGCCAATGGCGCGGGCGCGGCCCAACTGGCGACACGCACTTCGGTGCTGCATCACGTGGTGGATGAAGGAATCCTCGAGTCCTACCGCGAGCACATGGTGACGCGTTTCGGCGTGGCCACGAGTGATCTCATACTCGCCTACACCCCACTGCACGGAGTGGGCGGCGAGTTCATGGCCGAACTCTTCACTCGCGCCGGATTCACTCACGTCGCGCTGGTCGAGGAGCAATTCCGCCCCAACCCTGAGTTCCCCGGCCTGCCCTTTCCTAACCCCGAAGAAGCGGGCGTCCTCGACGCCGGCATCGCCCGGGCGAACGCCAGCGGCGCCACACTCTTAATTGCCAACGACCCCGACGCCGACCGATTGGGCGCCGCGGTGCAGCGCCCGCAAGGCTCGTGGCGCTTGCTGCGCGGCGACGAAATCGGTTGGCTGCTCGGCTCGGTGGCCGTGGCGCACGCGCGCGACGATGATGTGGTCGCCACGACCATCGTGTCCTCGTCGATGCTCGAGAAGATGGCCGCGCGCGCGGGTGTGCACTACGCGACGACTCTGACGGGATTCAAGTGGATCACCAAGGCCGCGCCCGGGCGCCGATTGGCCTTTGGTTACGAGGAGGCGCTGGGCTTCGCCGTCGACCCCTGTGTCGCCGACAAGGACGGGATCTCGGCGGCCTTGGCCCTCTCGCGACTGGCGCACGATCTCGCGCTGCGCGGTCTGACGTTGCTCGACCGGCTGGACGAACTCGAGGCGCGCTACGGCGTGCACGCCGGGGCACAACTGTCGTTGCGCGTTGCGCCACCCCGCGGTCGAGACGTATTGAGTGCCGTCATGGCCCGCGTGCGCGCGGCGCCGCCGACGTCCCTGGGGGGCGTCAACGTGAGCGAAGTGATCGACCTCGAGGCCGGGTGGAATGGTCTGGCGCCGACCGAAGGTCTCATCTGGCGTCTGGGGGCGACGGGCCGCGTGGTGGTGCGTCCCTCGGGCACGGAACCCAAACTCAAGGCCTACATCGAAGTGGTCGGCCAGCCGTCGCCCGAGGACGTGGGCGCCGAGCGCGAGCGCGCCGCGGCCACACTGACGGTGATTCGCGACGAGTTGTCGCAAATTCTGGCACTCGACTCTTAACTCGGCGAGTTCATTGACTCGCTCGACGATGTCGCCTAGACCTAGTGCAGCGAATGGCGACCCGTCAGGTGGGAGTGCGTGGGCGAGGTGGATGCGACGTCGATGGGCCGGCCCTCGGAGGTGCTCGATACCCCTCTCGCGCATGCCGAGAAGTCCAAACTTCGGGTAGTGATTGGTCGCGCGGACGGCCTGGCGATGATCTTGTGCGCGCTGGTTGGCTTCGACACCTTCGGCAAGATGACGAGCGAGGGCGCCCAAGCAATCACGTGGCTGCTCTTCATGGGGATCATCTTCTTCGTGCCCTACGCGATGTTGTGCACCGAACTCGGCACGGCGTTTCCCGTCGAGGGTGGACCCTACGTATGGGTGAAACTCGCCTTCGGTCGGTTCACCGCGGCCATGGCCTCTTTGCTGTACTGGATCTCCAATCCCATTTGGCTCGGGGGCACCTTGACCATCACCGCGGTGACGGCGTTCAATTCCTTCTTCACGCCACTGGGCGGGTTGGGCAAGTACGTCTTCTCGCTGCTGTTCATTTGGATTGGCGTCGGGGCGACCATCTTCTCCTTCAATATCGGCAAGATTGTTCTCCTCGTGGGGATGTGGGTGCGCGTCGCGCTCATCGCCGTCTTCACCGTGACCGCGGTGATCTACGCGATCCACAACGGAGTGCACGGTGTGAGCGTGGGCGACTTCTCGCCCTCGATGACGATCTTCGTCGCCACGACTCCAATTCTGTTTTTCGCCTTCGTGGGATTCGAGTTGCCGAGCGAAGCAGGAGAAGAGATGCGCGACGCTCGACGCGACGTGCCCGTCAACATCTTGCGCGGGGCCGGCGGAACGATGTTGATGTACGGGGTGCCGATCTTGGCGATCCTGCTCATCTTGCCCACGAAACAGTTGACGAGTCTGGGCGGATTCCTCAACGCCGTGAAACTGATCTTCACCGTGTACGGGGGACACGCGACGGCGGCGGGTTCGACATTGACGGGGCTCGGCAAGTTGCTGGGTGACTTGGCCGCTTTGGGCTTCATCCTCACGCTGCTCAGTTCGGGCGTGTCGTGGATCATGGGCGCGAATCGGGGCTGGGCAGTGGCCACCCTCGATGGTGCTGCGCCTCGGTCCTTTGGCGTTATCTCCGAGAAATTCGGTACGCCGCTCATCGTCGACTTCGTCGCGGGGGCCGTCGCCACCATTACGATGTTCACGGCCTACTGGCTCTCGAGTGGAAATGCCGCCAAATACTTCAGCGTCGTCTTGGGGCTGGCCATCTCAACCTCGGCGATGGCCTACCTCGCGATCTTTCCGGCACTGACGCGATTGCGTTATTCGCATCCCCACGTGGCCCGTCCGTATCGAATCCCCGGGGGCGCGCCGGTGGTGTGGCTGGTGAGCGCAATGACTACTTTGTGGGCCGTCGTCGCGACCATCGGACTGCTGTGGCCGGGTGTCGGGTCGTCGCCCGCTGACGCGTCGTTACCCACCGGATGGGCGGGTCAGCGCGGGACCTTCGAGTTGACGCAGACCCTTCCCCTGGTCGTGATGTTGGTGCTGGGCGTCATCTGGTTCGCGATGGGTGCACCGACGAGACGCGAGACGGCGTCGAGTTAAGGGTGAAGTGGCAACGTGGCGTCGCTACGCCGACGCCCGCAGGGCGGCGTAGCCCGGCTTAATGACGTGGTTGATTAACGCCAGGCGTTGATCGAATTGATAGAACGAACTCTTGGCGGCGTTGAGCGTGAGCCACTCCATGTCCTCGAGGGTCCAACCGAACACGTCGGCGCAGGCGGCGAACTCGCTCGAGAGCGTGATGCCGCTCATGAGACGATTGTCGGTGTTGAGCGTCACACGAAAACGCAGTCGACGCAGCAACTCAATAGGGTGCTCGGCGAGCGTGGGTGCCGCGCCGGTGTGCACATTCGACGTCGGACACACCTCGAGGGGGATGCGCCGGTCGCGCACGTAACTCGCCAATCGTCCGAGCCGGTACTCGTCACCCACGCGTTCGATATCGTCGACGATGCGCACGCCGTGTCCGATGCGCTCCGCGTCGCAGAATTGCACCGCTTCCCAAATCGACGGCAGACCGAAGGCCTCGCCGGCGTGAATCGTCATGTGGAAGTTCTCGCGCTGGATGAGGTGAAAAGCCGGCAAGTGCTCGGTGGGCGGGAAGCCGTCTTCGGGCCCCGCGATGTCGAAACCGCACACCCCCGCGTCGCGGAATCGTACCGCGAGATTGGCCATCTCTTCACTGCGGTGCGCCTGGCGCATCGCCGAGACGAGGGTGCCCACGATGATGTGTTTACCCTGGGCGCGAGCCTGGGCGGTGCCGTGGGCAAAGCCCGCCAGCACGGCCTCGACGACCTCGTCGAGGCTGAGGCCGCGCTCCACGTGCAACTCGGGAGCGAAGCGGATCTCGGCGTACACCACGCCATCCAGGGCCAGGTCGAATGCGGTCTCGGAAGCGACTCGTTCGATCTGGTCCTTGGTCTGCATGACGGCGATGGTGTGGGCGAAGCCCTCGAGGTAGCGCACCAGGTCGCTACCCGGCGCGTCAGCGACAAACCATTTCGCGAGTTCATCCGGGTCCGACGTGGGAAGTGCGGTGTAGCCAATCTCGCGGGCGAGTTCGAGAACCGTCACGGGGCGCACCCCACCGTCCAAGTGGTCGTGCAGTAGGACCTTCGGCGCGGCTTTGATGCGGGCAGGAGTTAACGGCGTCGTTGACATGGGACAAGGCTAGCCAACGCCCTGGGGAGCATTTAGGCCGTGATGCGTTCGATCAGGATCGCCTCGGTGGGGGTCGCCTGATCACCCAACGTCACCGCGTTTTCAATCGTTGACATGCCCCGTTCGAGGTGCTCGCGGTCATCGGCGTAGAGCTCAAAGAGCGGTTGGTGAGCCACCACGAAGTCGCCCTCGCGCACCAGACACATCACGCCGGCCCCGGCACTGACGGAGTCTTCCTTGCGGGCGCGTCCCGCACCCAGTCGCCACGCCGCGACGCCGACGCCGAGAGCGTCGACGGACTGGACAATGCCGTCGTGCGCGGCAGTGACGACGTGATGGTGCGCGCCGGTGGCCAGAGTCGCCGTCGGGTCGCCACCTTGAGCTTCGATCATCCGGCAATAGACCTCGTAGGCCGAGCCGTCATCGAGCTTCGTCGCCGGGTCGGTGGCGATGCCCACCAGCTCGAGCATGGTACGCGCGAGTGAGATGGTGAGTTCTCGCACGTCTTCGGGCCCCGCGCCCCGCAGCACGTCGACGGACTCGACCACTTCAATGGCGTTACCAACGGCAATCCCGAGGGGTTGGTTCATCGCCGTCAACTGCGCGACGGTCGCGACGCCGTGGGCGTGGCCAAGTCCCACCATCGTCGTGGCGAGCTCGCGGGCGCGGTCCAGGGTCTTGATGAAGGCGCCGCGTCCGACTTTGACGTCGAGCACCAATGCGTGCGTGCCTTCGGCGATCTTCTTGCTCATGATCGA
>PLEI01000030.1 GCA_003136415.1 Acidimicrobiaceae bacterium
CACCCGGGGCTGACGGTTAGGGGGGTATGGGTGAACGACGTTTATAACAAACTTCGCGCGTGGAGCCCTTTGAAGGCGATGGAATTTCGTCCAGACCCCTCACCCATAACCAAGCAACCCGCCAACGTCAAGCAGGACAAATTTCTAGCGATCATGATGAAAGACTTTGAGACAAACCATTCGCGCCAGAACCTAAATCTTTATGGTAAGAAATTGGCCGAAATACTTGACGAAGCCAGAAAAGAAGAGAATACCTAAAAACCAACTTTAAGGTGGGCTGTAAGCCAATCCGTGAAAATACGATCTGCTATTACTTGAGGTTGATACTGGCGTTAGGCGGTGCTGTCGGTTTAGTTGACATCTAGTTTCCAGAGACATGGTCTCTGGGGAAAGATGGATACATGGCACAGCGATACCCCAAGGAGTTCCGTGATGACGTGGTCAAAGTGGCCCGTCTGCACCAAGCTCCCATGACCCAGATTGCGAAGGACTTCGGCATCTCCGCCGCGACGCTCTATGAGTGGATCAGAAAGGCCGACATCGATGACGGTGCACGCCCGGGCGTGACGTCGGCCCAGTCAGAGGAGAATCGCGAACTGCGCCGGCGCAATCGTGTCCTCGAACAAGAAGTCGAGATCCTGCGTCGAGCGACCGCCTACTTCGCCAAGGGCCTCGCCCCAAAATGACCTACCCGCTCGTCCGCGAGTTGGCCGAGGACGGCATCCCCGTCTCGGTGACGTGCCGGGTCCTGCAGTTCTCCTCCCAGGGCTACTACCAGTGGTTGAAGACCCCGTGCTCCAAGCGCGACTACGACAACGCCCACCTCACCAACGCGCTGATCGACCTGCACCGCGACGACCCGACCTTCGGTTACCGCTTCATGGCCGATGAACTCGAGCTGCTCGAGGAGTTCGTCGGCGAGCGGCGGGTGTGGCGCCTGTGCTCAGAGATGTCGATCTTCTCGGCCTTCACCAAGAAGGGCAAGGCGGCAAAGAGGCCCGGCGCTGCGGCCCACGGCGACTTGGTGCAGCGCAAGTTCTCCGCGTCACGAATGAACGAACTCTGGTTCACCGACATCACCGAACACCCCACTGGTGAAGGCAAGCTCTACATGGCCTCGATCGAGGACGCCTTCTCGGGTCGCATCGTCGGCTACTCGATCGGCCCACGCATGACGAGGCACCTGGCTTGCGCCGCCCTGCGCAACGCCATCGCCCTGCGCGAGCACCAGGGCACCATTTGTCACTCTGACCGAGGATCTCAATTTCGAAGTCGGGACTTCGTCTTGATGTTGAAGAACAACGGACTCTTCGGCTCCATGGGACGAGTGGCCGCCGCGGGCGACAACGCGCGCATGGAGTCGTTCCACTCGTTGCTGCAGAACAACGTGCTCGACACCAAGAGGTGGGAGACGCGAGAGGAACTCCGCTTGGCGATCGTCACGTGGATCGAGCGGACCTATCACCGCCGGCGTCGCAAGCGCAGTCTCGGTCGCATGACGCCAGTGGAATTTGAAGCCGTGTTTCAGGTCGTTGACGAAGTGGATGTCGCGGCGTGAGATTATGGAAAGAAACTGTCAACTAAACCGACAGCACCGCCGCCACGCAACAGTCAGAGAAATTGTCGCACGCTCCGCAAATTATCGAACCACCACTGAACAGCGGCGCAACGCCGATAAGCGAGGAAAAACAGCAACAATCAAAGTCGGTGTACGTAAGACGTTGCACTAACTGTCAACAGCCGCTGACTGAACAATCCGGGAGGGTTGTCCACGCCTACAGCAAAATGTCCAGTTGCGATGACCATGCCCGGAAAATGGGTTTGCCAGCCCCCAACCGCTAAATTCTTGAAAAAGACCCCTTTTGTCATCGCACACATCGCCGAAAGAGTACCGCGAACAAGTGTTCGTAAGGTGGCCTCAGAAGGGGCGCAGGACTCCAAGACCTGCTCGAAGAAAGGTGGGGTACGGGATCAAAAACACAGCATTCCCAGACTGCCTTCGCACCATGTGGCTGAGGTTCGACGTGACGGGGAATACCGCCGTCCACTAGCGCTTGAGCTAGACCGTGTGAGTTCTGCTCTGTGAGCCCACCAAGAGGGTTTTGAAGAATTGGGCCAAAACCTTTCGATAAATGCTTCGATAAATGACGCGACTGGCGACCACTCCGGAGCGGCCTTGTCGCGGACTTCGGCCAATGCAACCCTCAGTAGTACTGACGGATATATTCGTGTGCTCGCTCGAAGAGCGACTGGTCTCGCATTTTGTAGCGAACATACAGCGTCCGACGAAGTGCTTGTTGAACTTCCCGGTCCCCAGCAGCAGTGTCCTGCCAGCCATCAAACCTCACCGCCCGAACAACCTCATCGATGTCGGAGACGATCCGCTCCACCATCACAGGCGTGTCCTCATTCTTGATGGACTCGAAGAGTTCAGTAAGCGCAGCCTTGCCCTTCTCCTCACGAGGCACTTCCGCAACGGCCTTCTCTGCCGCCACGGTGTCGCGAGCCAGCTCGAGCAGTTCGCGGAGGAAGTCCAAGCTGGCCTGCTGGCCATGTTCGTACCTCTCCTTCAACTGCTCGAGTCGCTCGCCTAGGGCCTTGAAGACGGGATCGTCGCCGTGGCGAGCAATCCGTCCCGATATGACACCAATCGTCACTTTGGGGTCTCCCTTTCCGCTCGCCAGGTCCTCCAGCATTTGAGCATCGAGCACAACGGTCGCGAGATCGTCACGCGGAACTTCCACCTTGACGTTCTGGTTAATGAGTTCAAGCGTCTTCGCACCAAGGGCATGCCACACCAATTTGCCTGTGTGGTCGGCAGGGCGCACCGACTCATAGACGTCCGTCAACCAGCGGTAGTCGGACTCGAATTTGCTAAGCATCGGATCTGGGCTGATGGCCTCCCACAGCTGCGAGAGCTTGCTGTACGAGCGTGCAAAACCATCGCGAGCCTCATCATCGGGAAGCTTCTCCTGAGCAGCCTGCAAGCCTTCCCAACCGCCCAATTCACGGTCCACACCTGGAAAGAACGCCAGCGCGTCGACCATGGCGCTCGGAAACTGGCCACGAAGCTCTGCGAGGTTGGTGATGACTGAATGCACCGTTGAGTCGTCGAAGAGGAAGGCCTGGGCTACGTCGTCAAAGATCCCTAGATAGTCCACGACAAGGCCATGGGTCTTGTCGGTCTTGGTGATGGGGTTGGTGTAACGACGGTTCGTCCTACAGATTGCCTGCAGCAGGGTGTGCTCACGCAGCGGCTTATCGAGATACTGCACTTGAAGAATCGGAGCGTCAAAGCCAGTTAGCAATTTAGCTGTGACTACAAGGATTTGCAGCGGATCCGCGGGGTCGCGGAACTGGACGAGAACCTTCTTCTCCGCGTCCCGATCCCTGCTCCACCTATCACGCCACTCCTGAGGATCGCGGGCATCCACCGACATCACGATGGTGGAAGCCTCTTGAGGAAGGAGCTTGTCAAGCTCCGCCTTCATCAGAACGCAAGCCTCCTTGTCGTAAACGACAATCTGGCCCTTGAATCCATCGGGCGCCACATGGGAACTGAAGTGGTCCACAATGTCCGCGGCGACTTTGGCAACTCGGTCGGATGCCTTGAGAATATGGGAGGTGCTCGCGGCCTTCGCCGAAAGAAGGGCTCGCTCCTTATCCGTCAGGTCTTCGGTAAGCACGGCAAACCCAGCGTCGATTGCGGCACGATCAAGGCGGAGCTCGACTAGTCGTGGCTCGAAGTGGAGAGGCAACGTCGCCCCGTCACGAATCGAGTCGCTGAATGAGTACTTCGACATGTACCCGCCCGGGTCATCCTTCGACCCGAAGGCGTAGAACGTATTTCGGTCGCGCTTGTTGATCGGCGTCCCGGTAAGACCGAAGAGGAAGGCGTTAGGCAGAGCCTCACGCATCTTGCGGCCGTAGTCGCCTTCCTGGCTGCGATGAGCCTCGTCGACCATTGCCACAATGTTGTGCCGATCATCAAGGACCCCGTCAGCTTCACCGAACTTGTGAATCGTGGTGATGATGATCTTTCGCGTTCCCGCCCGTAGAAGCGAGTGGAGTTCGTCTCGGCTATCAGTCGAAACGACGTTGGGGACGTCCGTCGCGCTGAAGGTGTCACCTATCTGAGTGTCGAGATCTAGTCGGTCAACGACAATGAGAACTGTCGGTGCCGCAAGGTCTTTGTCGACTCGGAGCTTCTTGGCCGCGAAAACCATGAGCAAAGACTTTCCCGAGCCCTGAAAGTGCCAGATAAGGCCTTTCTTGACTCGGCCCTCTTTGACTCGATCAACAATTGCGTTCACTGCGAGATACTGCTGGTATCTGGCAGCAATCTTGATTTTGCGATGCTTGGAGTCAGTAGCGAAAACTGTGAAGAAGCGGGTGAAGTCAATAATTGCTTCTGGGGTCAAGAGCCCTTTGACCGCCTCCACAACAGCCTGAACGCCAACTGGATGGAATCCAGGTCGATCCTCACGCCATGGCCCCCACTGGTCCAGTGGAGTGCCGACGGTCGCGTAGTGGAACTCTTTTCCTTCCGTCGCGAAGGAAAAGACCGTTGGTACGAACAATTCAGGGATGTTCTTTTCGTAATCATCATGCAGTTGCGAGGCGGCATCAACCCAGGTGTATGCAGGGCGAACAGGAGATTTCGCCTCGCCCACTACCAACGGCACCCCGTTCACCCAGAACACCAGGTCAAATCGTCGAGAAATCTGGCCGCGGTTGTAGGTGACCTCAGTGGAGACGACGAGGCGGTCGGATTTTGGATCATTGAAGTCGAGCAAGTAGATCGTGACGTGCTCGCCGTCGACGCCGAAGGGCATCGTCCGATCGCCATTGAGCCAGGCTGAGAATTCCTCGTTGGCCGCCATAAGTGATCCGCTGCGGGCCGACAAGATTACGGCACGCAAGCGATGAAGAACTTCCTCGGCTCGTTCCGGCTGCGCTGAAATCGCAGGGTTCAAGCGGATCAACGCAAAACGCACATCCGACTCAATTAGGACATCGGTCTTCTCGCGTTGAAGATCCCGTCCCGCAACAAAATGCCAACTACCTAGTACCGCTTGGTCGCGGACCAAATCCCTCACGGAGTTTGCCTCGTCAAAATTCACTTTGTTCCTTCCAGGCAATATCCGACGCTAGAAGCAAGCAATCTAGAGACTTCGCATAGCTCTTGCGAAACTGCACTCAATCCGCGACTGATCAAGTCAATATTGCCAGCCCACGAAGTTCGCAGCTCTTTAGTGCCCCAGGGAACCTTTACCTGTTCGAAGTTTGACTTGTTAAGTTGTGGCATTGTCGTAGCGCCCGAGCGAGCCCACAATGCCTGTTGCCCTCGAGGATGAGAAAGGAGGGTCTGCAGCACATAGGAATCAGATTCATCGAGGTCAACCACACACGTAATTTGTTGATTGGTGAGCCCCCCAGGAACTAATACAGCGCACTTACCCAATGTCGCACCAATACACACAATCGCAACGCTGTTTGCGGGTATCAACCTCCCGGCAAGAGAACCGGACTTGGACACCCAACGGCTCGTTGATTCAATGCATGAACGATCAAAGTCTCCCGGCGTCGCAAAGCAAACATCCTCACTATTCCAGTACGTTGTCTCCGCGGTGGACGGCGTCGAGCCAGTAACACTACGGCCCACTTCTTTGAGTGGCACCAACTCTGTAGAGCTCCACCAGCCGCTCACTAGAGCAACCAGAGCATCATTCAAGGCTTCACCAAACGCCATCGTGGCCCTTCGATGGCGTTCAATGCCCCACACGAGTTCGGCAATTCGCTTCTGTTGTTCCAGAGGTGGAAGCATGAACTCGAACTTCGCGATATCCGGCCAATTGATATAAGGATTCACCGATCCCTTCGACTCGCTAATTGAGTGTGCATGAAATTCCTCAGTACGCATTACAAGTGGCAAAAAGCTGGGAAGAAGAACTGAAGCATCACTACTCTCGATTACGAACGTGGTGTTTGCACAAACGCCATCGAAATCCGCCAGCGCCACCTTTCGAAGATAGGTGCGGCGTGAGCCGTAAAGGACCTGCCCCGGTTGGAATCCGACGTTGAAGGCTGGGCCAAGATAGCCATCACCCACGGTTCCCCAACGGATGATTCTCAATTCGTCAGTATCCATGTGCTCACCTGCGACGTATCGAGTCACGGTTCCGTCTTCCGGATCAACCTTCTTCATCACTTTTCGTGCCACATCACCAAACTTGACACGAGACCAATTGGATCGATCAATGTTGAGTGTCATAACCCGCTCCCAGACTTCAACAGCTCTAACACCGATGAAACGGCAGAGTCGGACTCTCTAGCAGCCACTTGCCAATCAGTTACTATCACCTCAAGTGAAACTGCGGCTAACGAGGCTTCCCGCCCAGCAGCTACCACGTAAGTAGGAATTAAGAGTGACCAGCCATTCTTTGCAATATCATCCACCGTGGCGACGGCAGCCAGTCCCGCGCTATCTGCATAATCCTGGTAGACCTCGAGAATCGCGACCTGATCGGATTGACGCAAGAAGGACTGCGCACGTTCCCTCGCCACAAGGTCGACCGCGTTGACGAAGAGGACCTTGCCACGTTGGGACTTTGGGCGCTTCGATCGGAGAACGACGACGACCGCCTCCATAGGGGAGTTATAGAAGAGACCGGCGCCTAGTCCAATCACTGCCTCGAGTAAGTCCGACTTGACGAGGTTCTCCCGGAGTGCTGCCTCTTCTTGACGAAATAGGACTCCGTGTGGGAACAGGATCGCTGCGCGTCCCGAGATCGGATCGAGGCTCGCAGCGATGTGTTGAAAGAACGCGTAATCTGCTCGACCCTGCGGTGGTACTCCCCACATATTGCGCCCGTAGCCGTCACTGGCGAAGGCCTCGCGATCCCAGTTCTTGATTGAGTAGGGAGGGTTAGCGAGAATAACGTCGAAGTGAGCGAGTTTGCCATGCTCATCGAGAAACGCAGGGTCGGTGAGAGTGTCACCGTTGGAAATGTAGCCATCTTCGATGCCATGGAGGAACAGGTTCATCTTGGCAATCGATGCGGTCGTGAAATTGCGCTCTTGGCCGTAGAGCCGAAGACTCCGGTGCTCTTTACCTTGGGTGCGAAGTTCTGCGACACACGAAATAAGCATGCCTCCGGTGCCGCATGTTGGGTCGTACACGCTCTCACCGGGCTGAGGCGTCAGCATTCGAACCATTAAGTGAACAAGGGTTCGGTTCGTGTAGAACTCCTGGGCCGTGTGGCCAGAATCATCAGCGAAGCGCTTGATGAGGTACTCGTAACCATTGCCGAGCTCGTCTTCCGGGAGATTGGCGATTGACAGCTTTCGAATCGAGAAGTGCTCGATGAGACCCGTCAATGTGGCGTCGGAGAGCAGATCCTTATTCGTCCACTCGGCGTCTCCGAACACGCCCGTGAGAGCGTCCGGGTTAGCGGACTCGATCTGGCGCATGGCACCGCGCAGTTTCGCACCCACGTTGGTCGTCGTGTTCCGCACGTCGTCCCAGTGGCAACCCTCAGGAATAACAAAACGGTGGTTTTCCGGAAGGCCCGCGAGAGCCTCGTTCCCTTCGTAGGTTTCCAGGGCCGCCGCACGCTCTTCATCCCAGACGTCGCTGATGCGCTTCATGAAGACGAGGGGGAAGATGTATCCCTTGTAGTCGCCAGCGTCGATAAGGCCGCGCAGCAAGACCGCTGCGCCCCACAGGTACGACTCCAGTTCGCCTTGGGTGATGCGAGGGTCGGTCGCCTTGCTCATACCAAACCCCATTCCGCGAGTTGCTTCTCCAACTCCAGACGACTGGCAATAGCTGCTTCGTGTGCCTCTTCAAGCCCACCGAGCGCCTGAGCGAGAGTCACCTGGGACTCGGCCCTCACCGCCGCCACGTAGAGCGGGATATTCAAGCTGTGCTTGTTGCCCTTGATCTCGTCGAGTGTCGCAAAATGCGAGACACCATTGATTGGCGTCGTCGACCGATAGCAGTTGAAGATCGCCTCCACGTGCTCCGGCTCCAGCGTGTTCTGATTGCGACCTCGCTTGAATTGCCTTTCGGCATTGATAAAGAGGACCCGGCCCTGACGGTCCTCTGACTTCTGGGCTCGCAAGATCATGACGGACGCGGCCAGGGTGGTTCCGTAGAAGAGATTGGGCCCGAGGCCGATGACGGCTTCAATCAAATCAAGGTCGAGCATTGCTTGGCGGATCTTCCCCTCGACGCCACCTCGGAAAAGCGCGCCCTGGGGAAGAACCACGGCCACACGACCCGTGTTAGGTGCCATCGAGGTGACCATGTGCTGGACCCACGCCCAGTCACCGTTCTTGGCCGGCGGCGTACTACCCACCTGGTTGCGACCCCAGCGATCCCCGGCCCACACCTCGGCCCCCCAGGCTTCAAGAGAGAAAGGGGGATTAGCGATGACACAGTCGAATCGGGCCAGCTTGTCACCGTCGAAGAAAGCAGGATCGCGAAGGGTATCGCCCTTCACGACGCGGAAGTCTTCGACCCCGTGCAATAAAAGATTCATGCGCGCGATTCCAGAGGTAGTGAGTACCTTCTCCTGGCCGAAAAGCTTCCCCCAGAGCAATTGCGGCTTGCCCCCGGCAGCCTTCACGTGCTGAATGACCTCGATGAGCATGCCGCCGGTACCGCAGGCGGGGTCGTAGACCGTCTCCCCCTCCTTGGGGTCGAGAATGTTGACGAGGAGCTTCACCACCGGTCGAGGCGTGTAGTACTCGCCGGCCTTCTTGTTGGACTGATCTGCAAAGCGCTTGATCAGGTACTCGTACGCCTGCCCGAATATGTCGGGCGACACACAAGAGTTGGTAAGCGACTTGGAGGAGAAGTGTTCAATGAGGTCAGTCAGCGTGGCGTCGGGCAACTTCGACTTATTCGTCCACGCCGCTCCTCCGAAAATCCCATAAAGCGTGTCGGGGTTGGCAGTCTCGATGCCGCGCATCGCGGTCGCAAGCGCCTGACCCACATTCTCGGTTCGCTGACGGACGTCCTCCCAGAGGCAGCCCTCGGGGATTTGGAAGCGGTGGTTCTCCGCGAAGGAGGCGAACTCTCGATCGCCGCCCGACTCGATCAGCGCCTGACCATATTCCTCGAGGTACGTGTCATTAATCCTCTTGAAGAACATCAGGGGAAAGATGTACGCCTTGAAGTCAGCTTGGTCGATGGCGCCACGCAGTAGGTCGGCAGCCTTGGCAAGATGGGACCCGAGCTCAGACAGCGTGACGGGTTCAGAGTACGCGGGTAGCAACTCACGGGCCAGTGCTCTAACTTCATCTTCAGTCACTTCACCAACTGTTCCCTTGCTACCGCTAACGGCCATAAGGGCCATTTGGGCTCAAACACCCAAGATCTTCTTGGTTACGCCAAGACTACGAGAGTCGTGTGACCAAATCGGCTTCGGGTCTCCATCGCTTCGTTGCCTTTCTTCACCACCTGGAATCTTGGTGAAAAGAATGGACGTTTGCAGGGACCGGCTAGAAATCCCACGTTAAACGCTAAGCCCAGCAAGATACGTTCTTAGCAAGCAGAGCAAGCGAACCTGTACTGGTTGACGATCAATATCCTTGGGTTGGTATCTCAACTGAAAGAATCTTGGGAAATGGCAATAACCGACGAAGGCAAAATTCTCAAAACCCTTGGCCCGCATCTGCTCACGCTCGGAATCGCGCTCCACGACTGCCTGCTTTCGGCGGGCTGCACCTCCTACGTAAAGACCATCTACATCGGATACGACTTGAACGGCGTCATGGTAGCAGCCCTTTATCCCCACTCTGATCGAGTCGAAATCGCACTCGCCCTACCAGATGACCACGAATCAGCGCTGCTGATTGATGCAACCCACCTGACATGGCGGACTCTGCCGGTGGCTGCCATAGTCAAGACGGAAAACGATTTGGAGGAGGCACTCCATCTGGCAGAAGAAGCATGCCAACGAATCGCGTCAGGCCTGCACGACGTAGAGCGGCCAAACGATTTCTTCGCAAAGTCTCAAAGGGAATCGGATCTCGGTAGTCATAGACCTAACCGGTGACCGCTGAGTGAATCACGTTGTGGGAGTTTAAGAACTAGTCACAATGGGCAGTCTTAAGTCTTCATTCGTAATGAGGAAAGCAGCTGGCGACAATTTCCCTGAGGGTTTCTTACCGCGTCGCACCTAGAGTGAAAGTAGCTCGCTCGATGCGCAGCATTTCGAATGGCGAAATGCACTGAACCTCCAGAGCCAAGCAGGCATCGGGAATCTTTATGATTCTCACGCTGTTCTTTCGAACCTCGTGAGTAACCACAGTCAGTGAATTGGCAAGCGCTGCCGCCGCAAGAAAGTAATCGGCAGCTTGCAAGAAGGTGCTGACCGCTCCAGACTCATAGGCTGCGCTAGTCACCCAGGTGCTAACCGTGGCCAGACTCACAAGAGTGGCGACATCTGGCGGAAGGAAGAATCCATCACCTCGAGGTCGTGCCCAATCGGTGAGTTCATCCTCACGCTCAAGTATCTCTTCCTTGACCTTATGGATGCTATGAACGCGACGATCGGCATTGGCCTCATCAAGCCAACTCCAGAATGCTGGGCAGAAGTCGAAGCCATAGTGACGGTTCTTTGCTTCGATGAAGACATTGGTGTCGAGCAGGTACTTCATCAAAGCACGCCCAGCGACTGGGCTAGTTCCTGGAAGGTCGACTGCTTTTTGAAGCCCAGTAGCCGAAAGGCCTCGTTGTACAACGTCTGGCCTTCAAGCGTGCTGGTTATGACCGCGCGTGCGAACTTCTTGCTGACGCGCACCGGCTGCGTGTTGTAGAAGTCTCCGCCGCTGCCGGCTGGTCGTAATGCGATCACTCTCCGCAACTCAGCGTCATAGAGATCGCCATATGCTGCCGGTAGCGCCCCACCAGCATCCTTGATGCGGCGAAGGATGACGAGAGTACTGACCCGAAAGCGACGAGCCAGTCGTTCAAGCTCTTCAACCAAATCTCCGCCTGGACGATACTCACCGCGAATCGCCAAAACGGGTACGAGGAACTCCGCTGCCACCCGATTGCACCAACGCTCTACGGCATTACCGACCGTCGAGTCGATCGTCGAATTAGAAAGGGCCGTTTGACCGAGCCAGACGTGAGCCAGTTCATGGGCCAAGGTAAAGATTTGGGCGGCCTTGGTGTCGGCACCGTTGATGAAGATGACCGGGGCCAATTCATCGGCGAGCGCAAAGCCTCGGAATTCCGATGGATCAAGCGCTCGATGAGTGTTGGATCCGACAACACCGCTCACCATTACGAGAACGCCCAGATCCTCTGCGTGTTCGCGCAAAGCGCGTAACGCTTCAGTCCAACTGGCGTACTGTCGTCGCGATTCCACACTGAAATCAAGTGCCTGGCGCATCTGGTTAGCTGCCTGCACTACGTCATCGGCGGCGCTGAGAGACCCAACGAACGAAAGTGGCTGAGCTCCACTGCTCTTCTCAAAGTCTCGAAACCATTCTTGACGCTGCTGACACAGATACACGGTGTCGAGGAGATTCGGGGACGGCCGAGAGATCGCCCGATTTGCCATGGTTCGGAAATCCGGAATTGGCACTGGCTCAGATGGTGGCTCGCTGAGAAAGAGCATGCCTATAGGTGTGTGGGTTGCGTTGGCGAAGTCCTCCAACTGCTTGAGAGTCGGTTGAAGCGCCCCACTCTCCCACTCCTCCAATTTGGGGAATCGGGGCCTGAGGTCGGCGACGCTCAGGGAAGAACGAGAACGGGCCCAGTTCAGCAACTGTGGCTTCACGGTGACTCGCACGGGCATAGCCATAGATTCTCACCCATTTTTTCTCTCCGGGCTGACTTTTCTCTCTCGAACGCCTTTTCTCTAAATTGCCTCAACTGTCGCGCCCCCGTCTTTGGCCACCACTCAGTCCATGACCAACTCAAAACCAACCAACCAACAATCAGACTGACCAGACCCAAGCCATTACGGACCGAGTCGCTCGCTAGAAGTGGGCTCGAATGACCGAGCCCCAGCGAGACACAATGTCGTCGGATATCTGCGCGGCCGTCGTCGTCGCTCAACCGAACAGTGTCGGTGAGTCCGTCGCGTGAATGACGATCGTCACGGGCCTCATCGCCGACATCGCTCCCGCCGACGGCGGTGCGCTTGATAGCTACCTCAATGACGCGACGATCGCGCATTGGGTGAGCACGCGTGCCCTCTCGGGTACGTCGTGACAAATACTCATCTCCTCTTGCGGAGCACTAAGTCACATCGTGCATGTCCACCGCGGCTCAGGGGCGAGCGTCTCGAGCGTCCCCGGGCGCTGCCCCACCAATTCCAAATATCATGCCCCATTTATCCACCCCGTCTACTGGATGCGAAACGTGGTCTGCCTCGGCTATGCCGGCGGACCTGCCTCCCTAGCGAGGTACAGCCCTCTTCATCATGGGCGACTTCGTCGGTCGCTAGCCCCTTGCTTCTCCAGTCTCGCCATATAAGTCGGTGACTGCACGCCCGGTCGACTCAGGCACGGTCACTGCCGCAACTCAAAGTGAGTGCACACAACGAAAAGGTCAATCATGCCACTCAACCTATTCACCCCACCATCGGGACAACAGGGACTTGTCGAACTCCAAGACGTCGTGGACGAGGTCAACGTGAAGGAAGTTAGCAAGTGCGTGAACGTGGACCTAACCCCCGGGGCCGTTCTGTGTCTCGCGAAGCTGTTGGTCGAGGCGACGCGCGCTGGCTTTTGCGAAGCGGATGGAGGGTTGGATTCTGTCACCGATACGGAACTGTTGAAGATGGTGTGGGGCTTTGTGGACACCTTGCCGTTATTGCTGGTCGAGGTATTGCGTGAGCGTGTCGATGTGACGGCTCGGAGTATTGCTTCGTACCAGAGCCGATACACCCGTGGCGTCCGTGCGCTGGTTGCGCACCTTGCCACTCGTGGGTTGGCGTGAGCCAAGAGGTCACTCAGTTGGAATCCCGGTCTTGAGAAGTAGCGAGCTCTTGTTTCGTCCGAAATACGTCATCCTGGTTCCCGGGCAACAGCATTGAGCGCCTCAGCCATGTCACGTCGAAGTCGCTACGGGAATCGGCAAAGTCCTATTTGACAATTACTCGAATGTGTGAATGAAAGGAGTGTCCCTCGGTGGCAATTCGCCGAGACTCGGAGTTGGAGATTTTCGGATCGATGTCTCCGGGACCATTCTCGGATGGGGTGTCTCGTTAGCAGTGGACCCAGCGGTCCGACGCGAAAGCAAGTGTCCGCCGGTACGGGGCGAAAGCAACGTGCCACAAGGGGCCCAGCGAGGCTGCTCTCGCTGGGGAGTCCCTGAGGGCCTTTCGAGGTCAGCGGGGGTTTCACCGTAAAGGTGGCTCCACGGACAGATTGCTGTCCACTTCGCGGCAGTACGCGGTGGCCGAACGGCCACCGCGTACTACTCCTAAATGTGACACACGCCCGACTCGTATCCGAGTCGGGCGTGTGCGCTAACGCTGAAGATACAACCTGGCTCGCGTCTCTTCGTTGTCGAGAAATAGCTGTGCCCTCTCGAGTTCGGTGAGGTCAGGAACCCCATCGAGTACGTACGAGCCGGGGGCACCCTCCAGGCGAGCGGACACAACCGCCAAGCCGCGCGCTTCGTTTGCAATCATCCGAGCCCTCTTCACGGCCAGAGCAATGCGGTTCATGACATCCTCAGCAACCCGCATCAAGTTCTCCACCCCACTACATTCTTCTAAGTGCTGGTGAAGTGTCTCTAGGTACGTGTCTCGAATCATTGCTACAGCAAGTTCAAGTTCGTCGGTCATAAGACCTCTTTCGCTTGTGATGTCGGTCTCTCCGACAGCATCAACCGTTGAGGCGTGAGCCCATATGTCTAGGGGCTCTCGGTGTTGTTGCTCTCGAAGTAATTTGGTCTGAATGGACCCGAGGCAGGTGTCAGCTCATCGCCGCAACACGCAAAGTTGCAAGAGGGACCGGCAAGCTCAAGACCGAGCCGTTTCGCCTCGAGTCGCAGCCGGTGATAGTTCTTGCTCGAAGCAGTCCTTTAGAGATCCAACACGTCGAGGACCCTTACCTTGCTGACTGCGTCGCTATACGCCTCCACCAGATCAATGGTCGCCAATCCAACATGGTCGGCAATCACTCGCGAGTCCACACCGGCGGACCGCAATTGAGTAACCAAACCTCGCCGCATACTGTGACCACTCAACCCCCGGTCCCCAGAGTCTGGCTCAATCCCGGCAAGCTTCATCCATTGAATCAACTTCAAACGAAGTGCTCTCGTGGCCACCCCTAGACCCTCGGCTCGACATTTTGCCTCGAAGTCAGCCTTGGTCGGGTAGCGAGGGTCACCGACTCGCCAACCTTTCGCCATCTTCACTTGACCGGCGTCATACAATGTGTCTTTCAGCATGATCTCGCCCGACGCCTCGACCTTCGGCAACGCAAAAATCCTCTGTACATCTCCGCGAAATGGCGCCGACGCATCTAACCACGCCTGCAACGCTGTCCAGGGACAAAGACTCCGGTCCGCGATCTTCTCAATTGGCGTCGAGAATCCGTTCCTTTTCATCTTCTGGTAATTGCTTTCGAGAAACAGCACGCCATCTCGCTCCTTCAACCACCCCAAATCGGCCCTTGCGATCTCATCAAGGCGGCGACCGGCGAACCACGCGATTAACAAAACCGCCTTGATTCGGATCCGAAGAAGTTCCACCACCTTGGGCGATTGGAAGGGGAGTTGGTCCAGACATTCCACCATGGAACGCACCTCCTCAAGTGTGAGTGGATGGGCCTTCTTCTTCGACGCCCCGTGTGCTGCGTGGTGCCGAGCAACGGACTGTCTCGCCATCGACACCGCCGCATGATCAGCCGGATTCGTGAAACCAGCACGCAGGTGATACGAGCGGATGGCGGACAAATCCCCACTAATTGTGTCGGGCGAAAGGTGTTGGCCCGACCGGTACGCGACATAGAGCAGCACCGTCGCGCTGCACGCGGGCAGACTGGCGAGTCCCATCCCGTCGCACCATCTGGTAAACGGCCGCCAGAGTCCGGCGTAACTCTTGATGGAGTTGTCCATCAATTGTCCCGAAGTAGCAAGCTCCTTCGCGCGATCCACCAATTCGAGAAGGCTCGTGTTCTCGGTAGCCATAGTCGCCAATTCCTCCCAGATAGGGCTGGGCAGTTGTGGCGCCAGAGATGAGGCTTCCACTTCGATCGCATCGAGTCGCAGCGTCGCGTCGATCTTGCGGACGACGGGCTTCGAGGTCTTGATCTTACGAGTCGTAGTACGGGGCGGCTGAATCATGGTGATGACGGTTCCGACATACTCCGCCGCGGCAATCACCGCCTATTTGTTGATTTAAGGCAGCTATCGAGGAACTATCGAGTGCCGTCCTAAAGGCTGGACCCTAGGAAGCAACGTTCCTGAGTGCCAGGATTTAGGGACTCGACACTGTACTCAGCATGACCAAATCCAAGAACAGCCCTGCACCCACGTCAACCGAGTTAGTTATCACACCTTTTGCGACGGCGTTGGAACATCCAGATGGCCTCACCTCCGCAGTGATTGCCGAGCTCGACCGGCTTATGGGGGTGGTCGCCGACCTGCAAGCCTCTTCTCACGCAGACTCCACAATTGAGCGTTACTCGCGCCAATGGGACAGGTTCGTCCGGTGGTGCTCTGCTCACAGCCTGCCGTCGACGCTGCCGGTTCCTGTTGAGCTCCTGATGCTCTACGTCGCTGACTGGGCCACGAAGGACCCGCCGCCAGCGCATGCCACCATTGTGCAGGCGCTGGCCGCCATTGACTGGGTCCACGCAAATCGGAAGGTTCCGCAACCTCGATCCCCCGAACTCGACAAACTGCGAAGAGGAATGCGCAACCGACTCGGCGTTGCACCGAAGCGTAAAGCCGCGCCTCTTCTTCTCACACATTTACTCCCCCTGGGTCGCTACCTACTCGCCCCCACTCGTGCTCAAGTGCGGGACGCCATGGTTATCGGACTTCGAGCCCTCGAACTTTCCTATGGCGAGATCACGGCGCTCAGTGACTCTGACGCGACCGCCATTTCCCCCGAGAAGTTCGAACTACGAATCGTTGACCGGATTGTCACCATCCCTCTTCACGAAGGCTTCCTGGACCTGGGCAGAACACTGACGCAATGGCTCGAGCTGCGCGGTGAATGGAGTGGCCCACTCATCTCTCGGTTGACGAGCGACGACAGCGTGATTGCCCGACCGATCTCAGTTCAAACCGTACGCTCCATCATCTTGAAGTGGGCGAGACGTGCCAACGTTGAGTTGACCCACGGCACTGTCGTCAACAATGAAGAAGCGATCATGCTGCTCCAAAATGCTCTGGCGCTGGTACCGAGCAACGTTCGCAACATGGCGTGCATTTGGTTGCTGTGGGCTGGCGCGCTGCGTAGTGATGAACTTGTCCATGTTCGCATCAAGCACCTGTCTTTTGATGAGAGCGGCATGACCCTCACGATTCCTCGATCAAAGACTGATCAAGAAGGTAAGGGGATGGTCGCATTCGTGCCACGAGGGGATCATCTCGAAACTGACGTGGTGGGAGCCGTCGAGCGCTGGATCGAGCTCCTGCGCGCGGCCGGGGCAAACGACGATAACTTCATTCTCTGCCCGGTCGACCGCCACGAGAATCTTTGTCTCTTCGCAGAAGACTACAACGGCTCTCTGCAACCAATCCCCGCGGTCAACGGCCAGGTCGTTACCGACATGATTCGCGAGTCACTGCGCGCCGCGAGGATTGAGGGGATTGATATCGATGCCTTCTCGTCGCATTCTGGCAAGCGAGGAATTGCGACCCAACTGGCTAGAAGCAAGGTGGACCTCTCAGCGATTGCCACGGTGACTCGCCACAAGTCCCTCCAGACCGTCAAAGGCTACGTCGAGGAGGAGGAACGCAAAACGACAAGTGCGCTGCTGAACCTCGAACTCTAGAACGTCGGATTTTGTAGATGGATATCGCTGGAGCACAATATCTGCGTCAACGCGTGTGGGCATTGCTCTTCAGGGTGACTGATCACGATTGAGTAGCAGCACCCACGTAGCATCCGACTGTTGCTTAGTAAGGTCCGGTAACAACATCTACGGCGACTGCAACTTTGGTCTTCACCTCTGCCTAAGACATTGGGCGGAGCGGACCCTCCATATACGTCCCGATGCGAGCAACTATTTCGTCGAGAGAACTTTGGACACCGTCGGAGTTCGGCAAGAGTCCCAACTTCTGAAGCCAGAGTCCTCGATGATCTTCGTCGGCAAGGTGGGTGGCCCACATGGTCATGAAGCCATTATTCTGCGCATGACGTGCACATTCCAGAACGAGGTTCGTGCCAATGTTGTTTCCTTGACGTTGCGGTACCACCGCCACCTCCTCAAGATAGACGCCGGTCTCGCCGTCAAAGTAGTCGCAGAGAGCGAATCCGACAGTTCGGCCATTGAGTCTCGCAACAATGATCCATCCTCGGTATCGAAACAAAGCGGGGAGAAAATCCGTCGCGAACCATCGCGGGAAGACCCGTCGCCTCAACTTCATGATCTCGCGGGGCCATTTCGATATCGGAGCCTCGATCAACTCGAATGACGCCGTCCGATCATGATTCAAATCGCCGTCTCGTCGATGAATGTTCACTGCCTCTCCTCCCATGGCGTCATAGTTATCATCACCCCCCCGTGTGACACAAGAACCGTTGGGATGTCTACTGACTACTCTCCAGCAAGACGGGGAAGCTCCGAGCCAACTTTTGTTGTTGGAACGAACACGACGTAAAGCCCACAGGGTTCGGCGTTTGGTGGAGATTCGGTGACGTGTAACTTGACAAACCCAGACCACCTGTTTGAGATTAGGGTAAGTGGATGGCTGAGCGCAAGGAACTGGACCCTTACAAAGGGGCTTTTCGATGGGCGTATTTGCGGGCGCGATTCGACCTTCCACGCGGGGTCATAGTGGGTTTCGTTGCTCTACCCCTGGCCGCGGCAGTCGTGAGCGCGGCGAATTCCCCCAAGTCCGGCGCGTCCCTACGGGTGCGAATCGAGGCAGGCGCGATTGCGGGACTAATCACACTCGGTGTCGTCGCTCTACTGATCGTTATCACGGCCCTTCTGCTCGCTAGCAAGGAACAAAGAGATGCGCTGAAGAGGGAAACGAAGAGCTTGAATTCGACAATCGAACAGCGTACTGAAGAGGTTGCAACGCTTCGATCACAGCGACTTGACACCGATCACGAAGAGGGGATCAAAGAAATACTTCGATTGGCCCAAGAACTAGTGAAGGAGAATCAGAGGGTCGAATTTAATTCGCCTGGTGCTAGGGATTCGTTAGTGGGGCACGTATCAACAATCATCCCGTTCATTGACGACTGGAATAACAACGCCCTAGGAGATTTCATTATTGCTGATCGTCTATCGAACCGGAGAGACCAGGAAATTGGTGGATTCGACCGCCGCATTTATTCCCCTGCCGCGCTTGAAGAAATCTTTGACTTTGCTCTGCATAGGTCTACAACGCCACAATTTGGCACCCCTCGCCAAATTCCCTGGGCGGAAATCAACAAACAAGCGCCTGAAGAAGTCAGGATTCGAAAAGCCCACGGTGAACCAATGTTCGCCGCCCGCTCTAACCACGAAGTAACTCGCGAGCAAGCGATGGAACGCATACAGCGGTTCCAAGACGACATATTGTCGTGGCCTGATACGGCCGCATATGGCGACGTTTCAAGAATGAATGCAATGGGAGTATCCAAGATGCGCCTGTTGTCCGAACTGAGCAATCGAATTGCACAGCATGGTTACGTTGTAGGTTCAGGCTGCTCAAGGTGCGCTAGGTAGCCCCTAGGCGTCTAGTTCGGGCTCAATTACATCCGGCGCTGGAGAACCGAGCAACAGTTTCAACGCCTCTTCCGGGTCCATATCAATGTTGACTGGCTCGTCGTAGCCTTCAAAGGCGTCACGTGGCATGACCGAAGTTTACCGTCGTTTTCGCTTCTTAGGGTTTGGCCGAAGGCCCTGCCTAGGTGATGAATTTTGCACTCTCTTTTGCGCATCTGCGATTTTCACAAAGTCAATCACTTCAAGTGAGGGGACGCGAAAGGACATTACGGTATTTCCACCGACGTTTGATATGTGAAGGTCACCCAAATTGATGATGTCCATTCCAATTAACGCTTCGAGGCCACCAGGCAGTTGTCCGAGTGTCACTCGAACTGCACGAATCCCGACCTGGCTAGGCAAGACGAAATTGACGAGGTATTCCTGGCTGAGCTGCGAGGAGTTCACACCGCCTACCATCGTTAGTCCGATGGGTGAAATCTGAAGCGCGTCGACGACCTTCTGTGTGATTACGGAACCTGTCGCTCCGGTGTCCCAGATCGCCTCGAAATTGCCAAATCGTCCGGGGGTAGCGGTTAATGGATCGAAAACGGCGTCGCTTATCACAACTGGGCATCGCAGTTCGCGCAGTATCCCCTGTCCCGCAATTGTCAGAGAATTCGAAGGTCGAAACTTCAAATGACAACTCGTGAGTGGAACGTTTGAGTGTAATTGGTGTTTCCAGGGCTAACGAGTTGAATCATGAATTCGCCGGGCTGATAATTCTTAGTTGCGAACGTGTACGCGTCCAATTCCGAATCAAAGTTTCCGACCACCTCTTCGGCGTAGATGACGATATGGCGTCCATCGAATTGCGCGACTAGTTCCGACTGGTGTTCCAAGTACCAATGGAATAACTTCTCAAGTTCGCTCATATATGACAGCATAATGACTCCTAGCAGGACAGGTAGCCCGTGTCAAGCACCGGTTGTCAACGGTCGGTAACTCAAACGAATTCCGGCAACTTGACCCATCAACTTCACCATGCGCTCAGTGTCGCTCAAGAAGTGCGTCCCGTGACGGAAAGAAAACTCGGCTAAATACCTGTTCAAGTGCTCCGGGCTGATGTTGTGGTGAGTACCGCTGATCGAACGCTTCAACTGAGAAAAGAAGTTCTCGGCCTTGTTCGTCCCATCTGAAAACTCCGTGACGTACTGACCCAAGTGGTGATTGACAACATGGTGAGCCGTCATCTCTTTTCCAACGGTCCGATACACACCCGCTGAGTCAGTGTGCAGGGTCGAAGTATTGAACGCGATGTTCTCAGTGATGAACCGGCGAATGTTCGGACCCGAAACCGTAGTCACAGGCTTAGTGCGAATCTCGTCTGTCTCTGATGAGATCGGCGCAACCACAGCCGTCTTTCGTGCCGTGGTGTTGCCAAACTCAGACCTGCGAGGGTCGTTGGCGTGCCAGTTCTCCGGCTTGCCACCGATGTAGGTTTCGTCCGCCACGATGTTGCCACTCATCGATCCTCCACGTGACTTCATGGCCTCACGGATGCGCTGAGTCATGAACCACGCCGTCTTCGGCGCCACGCCGTACTTGCGAGAAATCTCTCTGGCGGCGAGTCCATTCTTGTTGGCGCACATCTCAAAGAACACGAACAGCCAGATACGCAGAGACACCTTGGAGCCGTGAAAGATGGTCCCAGTCGTCACGGAGAACTGCTTACGACAGTCCTTGCACTTCCACACTCGACGCTCTGACACTGAGCCTCGCGTAGTAGCCCTAGACACACCGTTGGAGGGCTTGAGGTAGTAGTGATCACCAATGACGCCACAGTGAGGGCAGACAGGCTTGTCAGGCCAGCGGAGGCTTTCCGTGTACTCGTAAGCTTCTGATTCAGTCGCTATCAATTGAGCCATGTTGCTGAAAGTGATTTTCTCCATACCTAATTATCCCATCTAATTCTGGGTTTGTCAAGTTACACGTCACCGGAGATTCTGGTGTTTTTAGCGGCATTGACCCGAAAATCACGTTATTTGCGAGGGGCGTCTACCACGACGTCCCTGATCGCACTGACTGTGATACCGGGCGGCCAACGCTGCCCAACCCCGCGTCCACGAACTGCCACGATCCGCTCGGGTGAGTCACCGCCTTGCTGAGCAACCCCTCCACTCCCCATCGGTCAGAACACCGGGCCCTGCTCGCACGCCAGCTGGCCGAGGCTCGCCGTCACACACCAGAATCTCCACCAAGCGTCGAACCCTCTAACAGCAATTCCCGGTCTTCTCACAACTGATGGCAATTGACCAGGTACATCACTCGAAGGACATGGGGGAATTCCGAGCGCTCGTGTCCAGAGTTTGCAGCCGCGCGCTTTCGCGAGCGAGTCGGCAGTCGCTACCGCCCTCTTCGTCCTGGCGATTCATAACGAACCACTTCGTCAGCGATCATGAGCTCGACCACTCCCGGCAGCTCTTCGATGGCGAGGTGCGGCCCTTCGCTCATGTGCGCGGTGGGTCCTCGGTCAGCTCGACGAGGGCGTATTCAAGCGCTGCGTACAACCAGTTCACTGTTCTTGGTCGGGGGATTCCGCCTGCTCTAATAGCTTCGCTAGGCGCCGGATATTGCGTCGCGAGCGCCGACCCGGCGGGGGCGCCCCGCGCACGGCCGCAGTAATAAAGCGTTGCTGGTGAGGTTCTAGAGGCGTGGCCTTAGCGCGCTCGAGCAGCGTTGTCGGCTTGAGATGGCCAGACTGGAAGAGAGCGTGCGCCCATGCAAAGTCCTTGTCACGACCGGCAGCCAACTTGGCAACCGCAAGGTCGTGAATCTCGGGGTAGATACCCGTCACGGCCCTCTGCCCACTGGACGTCACTCTGTGAGCTCGCCCTTCCCAGCCGGGGGGCAAGACCAGAAGTGCGCGACCTATTCCTTCCGCGTAGTAGCCGTATGTCTCATGGAAGAGCGTGTCCTCTCCGATCGCGCCGTTGATCAGTGTGGCCTTGATGTCGTTCGGGTCATCTAGCGCCAACAGGTCGGCTTCAACTGAAAGCGTGACGAGTTTCGGTAACCCTTCGGGGAACTGGGCAAGGGCCGCCTGGGAACCGGCAACGATGACTTCGTCCTCGTTGATCACATCACCCGCGGCGCGAACGATGTGGTCGAGATCCTCGCGCCTCACAGGTGGTTCTCTACCAGCTCACGACCAGCATTTATCGCGGTCGAGATCTCTTGGCGGACGTCGTCGAGTGATCTGCCGGCCATTTCTGCGACTCGTACTCCGTCGGTGCCCATGATCACCTCAAGGCGCTCTTCGTCGCTGAGTACTCCAGCGAAGGGAGACGCTTGGCGTAGATCTCGCGCCGCCTGATCGGTTGACGTCATCACACTGATCAGCCTCGCGACTGATCCATTGATGAGGTTCTCCCACGCGTCCAGGTAGGGCTCGGTGTTCCCGAGGGTGTCCGCCACGCGCAGCACTTCCAGGTTGTGACGCGCACACTCGCGCACACCCTCGGGATCGCCTTCGATCTTGGCCGCAATAGCCCGGTGCATCTCGAGCGTGCGGATCTCGGGGCCCGAAAGTCGGGGGCGCACCTCGACGATGAGGTCGCAGCCGGCGGCAAGAGCGATGCGCTCCAGAGTAGAGAATCCCGGATCGTGACGGCCCTTCGCGTAGTCGATGAGGGCAGAGTGAGCGGTACCAGCGCGACGGGCTAACTCTCGCCCGGAGAGTCCACTCGTGCGCCGGAGATTGGTCAAGATCTCGTCGATGATGTTCATAGTGGTAGTATAACGCATACCACTATGAGCGTCGCGACCGGGCGTTCGCGCACTAGGGCTTGGCGAAAAGTCTCGAGAACTGACAGCCGCCTCGTGGCGAAGCCGGTCAAGCCCCTTTTCGAGCGCGACGAGGCCAGAGGACAATGGATCGCCAGAGTTCGAGATTCACAACCTGTAGGGGCACGGTTCCACGCTTGGTGGAGATTCTGGTATGTGACGGCGAGCTTCGGCTAGCTGGCGTCGAGCGGGGCCTAGTGTTCTACCCGATGGGAAGTGAAGGGGTCGCTCAGCAAGGCGGTGACTCACCCGAGCGGATCGTGGGAGTTCGTGGGCGCGGAGTGAGGCAGCGTTGGCCGCCCGGTATCAGAGTCATTTGCGAGGGACGTCGTGATAGACGCCCCTCGCAAATGACGTGATTTTCGGGTCGATGCCGCTAAAAACACCAGAATCTCCACCAAACGCCGAGCCTTGGGCCCACCACGAGAGTCTGAGGAACCCAGCGGAGCACTGTCAGACTCACTCATAGTGAATTAGCCCGCTGTCGAGAAGATCCGGCCGGAACCCCATCATCCACGCCTCGACCGATTCCGCGGTGTAGCCACTTTTTGGACCACGGACGAGAACGCCACGGGCCACGAGTGCACGGGTACCAGTGTCGTCAAGACCGCTGTACTCCTTCAGCTCTGCAGCAGAGATGACCTCCCGCCGTTTCATGCCTCGCCGGTCAAGTTCGCTCTGTACTGACGCTCGAGTCACGAACGTCTTGCCCGTTGCGTCGATTTCATCATCAGCGACGAGCCGTCCGGCTTTGACCCACAGGTGTATCGAGCTGTGGCTGGCATTGAGCATCCGGGCCACTTCGGCAACGGTCATGGAGCGTCGTCGAAGTTCTTCGATCCGCGAGTACTCGCGAATGACCACATCGGCCTGCTCCGACGTGAGCAGCACCTGGCGCGAGTACTCGTCGGTCCTTAGTTCGAGCTCGAGTCGCTGGATCGTGGCGTGCACTTGGTGATAGGAAGCACCCACCTTGTCAGCGAGTTCCTCAATCCGCCACCAGCCTTCGAAACGTTCTCGATACGAGACGACGTCCTCTAGTCGTACGCGCCACTGGCGATCACACTTGACGCCCGCAATCTGATCAGGCAGTAAGCGACGTGCCGCCGTGACACTCATCGAGAGAACCGCGGCGGCTTCTTCGATGCCGATCCAGCCATCGTCGAGTGTGCTGACCTGCCAGCCGATTTCGGCCAACTCAGCGTCCCTTGCCGCGCGCGTGGATCGGTCAAGGGAGGAGCCGTAACTGGGCTTCTTCGTGGTCGGCACCAGGAGGGAGCTGATGGATCTCGCGATCTCGGCATCGATCACGTCAGCTGCGGGCTTCATTGCTTCGAGGAGGCGGTCGTCAAGGGTATAGACGAGGTCAAAGACATCTTGGCCGCCGCGATGCCCCATCGCACGGCGCTTCACGATCGCCTCGAGCTGCGGCGTCCACGCCAGGTCGGTGGCGAAGCCCTTGCGCATGTCGTGGGGAATCACGAGGTCGTCCTCATCCACACCGCCTCCGACGACGCGGCTGGCGGCCTTCAGCGCGTTGCGGAATCCCGCGATGCCACCGTCCTCTGACTGGATCGTCGGAATGAGACGCTTGGTGCCATCGATCTCACCGGTCAGCGGGTCCGTATCGAAGACGTCGATGACGTGGCGAATGAGCGTGGTGAGCGAGTGCGGCAAAGCGATGACGCGATAGCTCGCGTCGGTCTTGAGCGTTGTCACGCGACTGACCTTCGTTACCCGTTCGTTCTCATCGCGGACGAGGTTCGTCTGGCCGCCCTTGGCTTCGACCAGCAAGTAGCCCCATTCACCATCAAAAATGAAATTGGCGTTGATGAGCCCGTAGGACTCGGCGATTCGCAGCCCCGTGACGCGCATTAGCCACATCGCCAACTGATGGATCACGTGGAGTTCACCCGCTAATGCCCGAGCCTCGAAGAACGACACGAGGCGCGCCTTGCGCTTCGCTCGGTTTCGCGGCTTCATCGCCGAGACGCCGTTGGTGAGGGCGGGCTTGACACCGCCCCGCTTGCTCGCTACCACCACCACCGGGGCCCCCAACGTGTGAGCGTAGAGCAGGACCTCTGAGATGAGCCAGAGCATGCCGCTGACGTTCTCTGTCGCGTACGTCGGGGCTTCGTCATCAACGTCATCACCTGGCGAGGCGCCGAAACCTGCCATCTTGCGAGTCCATCTGATGACTAGAGCCCGTCCGCTCGCTACGTCAGTCTCGATGAGTCCCCCGAAGGCCGGGAGGATATGTAAACGAAGATCCGACATGACGTCGCGGGCCCGCCCGGGCCCGCCGCGTTGCAGTAGGTCGTAGTACTCATGGTGCCACGCCAACGCATACTCCTCGAAGGTACGAATGGCGACCGCCCCTGATGGCAACGTCGACGCCGCCACTGCCGCAGGTTCCGCAGAGGCTCTGGAGGCGTCCCGGCGTGGACGACGTGGCTTCTTCGCAGCGCCTTGCGCCTCGAGACCTGCCTCGAGTCGGTCGATCTGGACGGCGATCCAGACGTCGGTCTGGGCCTCAGAGTCGAACGAACCCCAAACGCGCGCGACCAAGCCGCGACGACGTGGCACCGATGCCAACCACACACCGTCACGGTCCTTCTTGTAGCCAGTCAGGGGCCGTGTCATTACGCCACCGCCGTCTGGCGCAGCAGCGAGCGGAGAAACTCAATCTCGGCCTTGGCGTGTTCGAAACGCTCTTGCAGACCTTGGTTCTGCGTGCGCATCACCTCGAGCTCCTGCCGAGAGGTCACCAGATCACGTTCGACGCGACTACGCGTGGCCACCTCGGCAACGTCGCCGGCCGCGGCCAAGGGGTCGAGCAGGCCGGCGGCGACCAGGTCGCTCACGGCGATCTCCACGGTGCCGTCGAGGCGCTGACGTGAGTTCGCCAGACGGCCCCCACGGCGGTATCGCCGGATGGTGTCCTTGGATTTACCACAGACGACGGCCGCTTCGTCCTGGTTGAGATAAGTGGGACCCTGCATTATGAACAACTCCGTCTTGGAGTCGGAGTGACCCCAGCCCGACGTACGGTGCGGACCGCCATCGAAACTGCCAATCGAGGGATTTATGAATGTCCAGACTTCCCAGGCGATGCGATTTGCACGGGCTCTGCACGGCCTAAGGGGTCCAGATGGCTCGAATGGCTGGGGTGTGCAGGGGTGTGCAGCACGTGCAGGTGCACAGGGGTTTATTGACAAAACTCGACGCATCGGCGTCCCGGGGGCGCCCTGGACAGCACGAGACCCCAGGAAATCCCTGGGGTCTCGACTTCGTTTATTTACTTCTTGGTGGCGGGGGCAAGATTTGAACTTGCGACCTTCGGGTTATGAGCCCGACGAGCTACCAGACTGCTCCACCCCGCGTTGCGAACTTCCATCTTATCAGAGGTTTGACTTGGTGAATTCGCGCGGTGCTATCCGCCGAGGGCCTTCTGGGCGAGCAACAATTGTTGGTTCATCAACTGCACGTCGGTCTGATACGTCCCGAGCTTGCCGGCCTTGAGTGCCGCCAGCGCCGACGTGTAATCCTCGGTCGCTTTCGTCAAATATTCGGTGGCCGTCTGACCGGTCTTCCCCCCGCCGGTGTTGCCGCCCGGATTCGAGGGAATGGTGCCGCCCAGCACGCCCGCTATTGCGCCGCTCACTGTCGGACTGATGCTGACCTGCTGGTTGAAGACGGCGATCACATAACGCAATTGGGGCAAAGGGTTCGAGGTCGCACTGACGTAGAAAGGACGGATGTAGAGCACACTCTGGTCGAGAGGCACCATGATATCGTTACCCAACAGGACCTGGGAACCCACTTGTCCGAGCAAGGTCACGTCAGAAGAGACCTTGGCGTTGGCCGCAATCTGTGAGTCGACCTGGGCGGGACCGGGGGTGGACTGGCCCCGCTGGGTCGCGTAGACATTCAGTTGCCCGTAGTCATTGGGATCCGAGGTGGCGATCATGAAGGCGCTGAGAATCTGGACTGTTCCTGAATTGCCCGCCGGGACGAAGGCCACCGACTCGAGGAGTTGCTGGTGGTTGGCCTGGGGCAGGGAGCCCACCTGGTAGATCGGCGCCATCGGCGACAGCGTCGAGGAGATGACGTTGCCGTTCACGTCGGTCACCGTGGTGACCTTCAGGGTCTGACTCGGCGCCCCCGCACCAGTCGTCGGCGAGACCTCCCAACGGTCCGAGGCGTTGTAAAAAGCACTCGCGGAGGTGATGTGGTAGCGACCCAGGGTCGCCGCTTGCACCGAGAACAGGTCGGAGGGGTAGCGCAAGTGGCTGCGAATCGAGGTGGGCATCATCGAGAGCGGCTGGAACATCCCCGGGAACGCCGCGGCGTAGGCGCGGATGATCGGGTCGGTGGGATCCATGATGTAGAAGGTCATCTTGCCGGTGTAGGCGTTGATCACCACCTTTACCGAGTTGCGCACGTAGTTGAAGCTGTAGGGCAAGCCACCCTGATTGACATTGAGGTTGCTGGCGTTCTGGGAATAGGGGTACTGACTCGAGGTCGTGTAGCCGTCCAGTACGAAGTTGACCGATCCGTTTGCGATAACCGCGTAGGGCTGGGAGTCGAAGGTGAGGAACGGCGCCGCCTTCTGAGCCATGGCGGTCACGTTGCGCACGAAGAGGACCCTCGACTGCGGGGTGATCTGATTCGAGATCAAGAAGTTGAAGTCGCCCAATCGCGCCGCCAGTGCGAGGCGACTGAAGAATCCTCCGACCACCACCCCGCCCTTGGCGCCGTAGTGAGTCTCGAGGGACTGACCAGCGTTGGGTCCGGAAATCACCTGGTAGTCAAGTTCGGGCTGCTTGGTGTTCGCCACGACCCAACCGCCGTAGCTGAGGCCGAAGTAGATGCTTGGTGTCGTCAAGGTGGGCAGACCCGCGGTCGAGGTGGGTGGCACGTTGGAAACGTCGAAGATCGGGTTACCCGACGTCGGGTCCACCTGGTTCGCCGCCAGCACCGCGGCGCCCACGCCGTGCGTGTACTGCAGGTGGGTGTTGACCCACGTCGGTGAGGTCAGATTGGCGGTCGAGAGTTCGCGCGCGCCGATCAAGACCGGGGCCAACTTGCCGTTGATCACATAGCGGTCAACCCCGAGTGAGTCGAAGGTGTAGTACGCGCGAATCGACTGTCGCCGGATGACCGTCTCCAGAGCGATGTTGGGATCGGGGTCCCAGAGGCGGATGTTGTTCAGCGTGTTGGCGTCAGCCTTCAAGACCGATGCGGGCACCGAACTCGCGGCCGCGAAGGAGTGATACGCGACATGGGTCAACCCGTAGGCTTGGCGCGTCGCCACGATATCGCGCGCGATGTAGGGCGCCTCGAGGGTCGCCTGCGCGGGACTGACCTTGAAGGTCTGCAAGAAGGTCGGATAGAGGACGCCGATGATGAGCGCCACGAACGCCCACAGGCCCACGGCGACCGCCGGCAACGACCAGCCCCGCGAGCGCACGTTGGCGAGCAGGATCAGTCCCGAGGCGAGCGACAAGAAGATCAGGATCGTCAGGGCCGGCATGCGAGCGTGAACGTCGGTGTAACTGGCTCCCTGCACGACGCCATTGGTCGAATTCACCAGTTCCCAACGGGCAATGACGTAACCCAGGGCCTTCATCAACGCAATGCCGGCGCCGATCACCGAGAGGTGGGCCTTGACGCGCGGCGCCACGCGCGGCGAGCGACGAGTGGTGCGGATGCCGCCGTTGAAGAAGTGCAGTATCGAGGTCACGATCAAGATGACGAACAGCGAGACGAGAGTCCAGGTCACCACGAAGGAGAAGAAGGGCAGCGTGAAGATATAGAAGCCGACGTCCTTGTGATAGAGCGGATCGGTCGTGCCGAAGGATTGGCGGTGCACGAAGAGCAACCACGTCTGCCACTGTCCCGACGCGTTCAGTCCCGCGATGAAACCGGTGACGACCGCGATTCCCGCGTAGATTCTTCCCGCGTAGGGCCGCACCGCGTTCTGGAATCGCCGAACGACTTCGTCCTCGGGCTCGAAGCTCAAATCGCGTGCGCCGAAGCGGTCGGTCAGCATCAGGTTGACCCACATCAGAACGAAGAAGATCAGTCCAAAGGCCACCGCGAGGCCGATCTTGGTCGCGATCATCGTGTTGAAGACCTGGCCGACGCCGTCCTGGGAGAACCACATCTGGTCGGTCCAGATCACCGCGAGAGTACGCAGCGAAGCGAGCAACACGATGAGGACGAAGACCGCGAGGGCAATAAAGAATCGGCGCGAGGGACGAGCGAGGCGGCGAGGGGGACTTACATCCGAGGGCGAGCGCACAGTGTGAGCCTAGGCCAGAACCTATGCGGGTACGACGGTGCAGGCGCAACCCGCGTGCAGCGGTGGATAGGCCGATCCACTCGGAAAAGGCTGGCCCGCGGGGCGCGCGGGAGCCGCGGCGTCCAGGGCGCAGGCGTCACAGGGCGCGTCATTTGGCGCGGGGAAGAATCGCAGACTGTGGCCCGCCGACGCCGTCGTGACGCCCAGGTGAAAGGCCCGCCGCGCCGCGTCGGTGCAGAGACGTTCAACGCGGGCCCCGCGCCACTCCTTGTAGGCCGCGTTGGCCCGTTCCGTGGCGTCGCCGTTGCCATCGGCGAGAATTCGCTTGCGCAGGGCCAGCACGATGGTGACCGCCAAGTCGGCCGCGCAATCATCGATGCCGGCGCGCGCGTCCGCGTGGCTGGAGGTTCCCGCTTCATCAGAGGCGAACTGCATGCCCGCCGCGGTCGCGTCGGCCAGAGCATCGACGGCCGCGTCGACGTAGCGGCGACGTTGCTCGAGCTCATCTTCGAGTTCGCTGGTGATCGGACCCTTCACGTCGCGAAGACGTTCCAGAGTGACGTTCTGGTCATCTTGCAGCGCACGCTTCACCTTGCGCGTCAACACCGCGAGCGATTCGCCAATGGCGCGGTCGCGCCGCGCGAAGAGTTCGTCGAGGGGCGTCTCGGGCTTCACGGGGGGCGGCGCCTTCTTCGGCGCCGGTGCCGTAGCGCCACGCTCTTCGAGAGTGGCCTTGCGCAGTCGCGCGAAAATCTCGTTGACGACGTCGGTGCCGGTGACGTCATCTTCGACGAAGGACTCGGCGTCACCAACCGGAGCGGCGGGAGAGCGCGGGGCCTTGGGCGTGGGCGCCGTCACCGGCTCCAAGTGGCTGACGGCACTCGACGCCGGTACGGGTTGCAATTGCGGCTCGGGCACGTGGCGCAGCGGCGTCCCCGCGAGCAGCTCTTCTTCGCTAGGTTCACTACTCGGCGGGCGCAGGCGTAGGGCCTCCAACGCCGCGGCGCGCGCCGCCTCGTCAGAACTGTTGATGTTGTCCAGGAGCGCGTCGATTTGCTCGCGCACGCTCTGGACGAAAGTGTTCATCGAGTCGCGCGCGGCGCGCAACTGGTCGATCTGGATGTGCAGGGCCTTGCGCTTGATGGCGAGGTCGTTCAAGACGTTGCGGCGCGCTTCGTTGGCCTGTTCGACGATGGCGCGGCCCTGTTCGCGGCCGCGGTCAACCATCGCGTCGCCGTTTATTTTGGCCGATTCAATGAGGCGCTCCGCGGCCTGGCGGGCGTCCTGGTCCATCTGCGCCGCCGCGTGCTCGGCCTCGGTGAGCATCGCTCCGGCCCGCTCTTGGGCCTCGATGAGGTGATTGGCCGCACGCTGTTGGCTCTCGGTGAACAACAATGCCGAGCGCTCTTGGGCTTCGGCGGTGACCCGACCCGCTTCTTCGTGGGCCGAGCGCAGAATCGCCGCGCTCTGGGCCCCCAGGGCGCTCGCCAGCGTCGCTTCGTCAAAGGTCGGATTCGCCACCCGGCGAAGAGCCTCGGAGAGTTGTTCTTGCAGATCGCGGATACGGTTTTCGAGGTGACCGACCTCGCGCGAGACGGTGTCGAGGTGCGAACGCACCTCCTGGGGGTCTAAACCCCCCTTACGCACCGTGTTGAAGTTCGTCCGGGCGATTTCAGTCGATGATTGACGCGTCGTCGAGAGCATTCGCCGTTCTTCCATTCTCCTTAGCCTAGGACTTATCGGGCCGCAAAAATGGCTTAGTGGAGTGCGCTCAACGCCACGGGAGCGGCTCCCCCGAGTTTGCGCAGTTCGGCCAAGACCTGGGACAACTTGGTCACGCCAATCACGTGCAAACTCGAATTTGCCACGGCGTGGGCGGCAGCGTAATTGGCCTGAGGAACGAAGAAATAGTGGATTCCCGCGTTCTCCACGGCGATGGTCTTCTCGGCCACGCCGCCAATTTCGCCCACGTTCCCCGAGGGGTCGATGGTGCCGGTCGTCGCGATGGCGTGGCCCCCGGTCAATGATCCCCTGCTCAACGCGTCGATCAGTGTGAGAGTCATGGCCAGTCCGGCCGACGGACCACCGATGTTGGCGGTGTTGAGCGAAATCGAGCCCGGCAGGGAGAAGCTCACTCCGTCCTCGGGAGCCACTCCCAGCCACGACGGACCGGCGTGAGGATACTGGGCGCACCCGGTCGCGGACGACGCACTGGGCGAAGGGGCGGTCGTCACGGCAACCGTGACCGCGGTGGTGCGCGAGAGAACGCCCGACGCGCTGAACTTGCCCGGCAGGATCGTCACTTCCAGTTTGGTGTCGGGTTTGACGTCGACGAGCGCGCCCAGTAGTGAGCACTGCGAGGTGACCGCGTGGCCATTGATCGCCGTGATCTCGTCGCCGACGTCCAGGCCCGAGCGCGCGGCGGGGGTGTGGTCGACGACCCCCGTGATCACTGCACCGGTGGCCCGGGCCGCTACTTGCCAATCCAACGCACGCAAGGCCGCCACTTTGGCCGACATCTGTGAATCACTCATCTGCAAGAAGCCCTGCGAGGTGAGCTGGCTGTTGGGGATGCCGGGCTCGAGCAGCTGATCGGCTCCCACAAACTCGACGTGGCGATCAAAGAACTTCGTGTAGAGGTACTGCAACTCCGAGAGCGACTGGAGATACACGTCGACGAGCATGATGCGGTCGCGATGCGGGTCGGTGGCGAGGCCCTTCACGCTCACCAGTGGCGCGACGTTCGTGGCGTTGCCGGGCGTGATGGCGTAGATGTCCGTCGTCCAGGCGCGCAACGCCACCACCACGACGGCCCCGAGGACGAGCGCGGTCAAAAATCTCCGGAAACCACGACGGGTGGGAGAAGGTGGTGAGATGGTCTCGTGCACAGTGATGAATCCACGCTACCGGACGACATCGACGACCTCCTCCTCGTGTCGGGGTAC
This sequence comes from Acidimicrobiaceae bacterium, assembly GCA_003136415.1. GTDB lineage: Bacteria > Actinomycetota > Acidimicrobiia > Acidimicrobiales > RAAP-2 > RAAP-2. The sequence goes on from PLEI01000030.1 coordinate 31,951, forward strand.
CGCGACGACGGATCGCTCGACTCCTTTATCACCGAGCGCCTCTCGGACCCGACGGCCCGACGACGCGTGCTCGCGCTCCGCGCCGCGTGCCGTCGCCACCTCGTGACCAACGACTTCTGGCGCCGGGCCCTCAACGACGACGACGACGACGTGCGTCGCGAAGCCCTGACCTTGATTGCGCAGGCGCCGCTCCTCGACGAGTCGATCTTCGCATTGCTCGTTGCGGCGCTCAGCGACGACGACGTCCTGGTGGTCGACGGAGCCGTGTTCGCCCTGGGTGAGCACCTCTACACACCGGCCAATGACGCCCTCATCGCGGTCGCCACGCAGCACGAGGACGCGCGTTGTCGCGAATCGGCAATTGCGGCCCTGGGCGCGATCGGCGATGACCGGGCCCGGCCGGCCATCTTGGCGGCCCTCGACGACAAGCCGGCCGTTCGCCGGCGCGCCATCGTGGCGCTAGCCAATTTCGAGGGACCCGACATTGAGGCCGCTCTCGAACGCGCCCGCGAGGACCGCGACTGGCAGGTGCGCGCCGCCGTCGACCAACTCGGTCGCGGCGAGGAGTAGGCCCTAGCGGTCCACTTGACGAAACAGGCTGTGCAGGGAGGACATCTGCTCCAAGCACATCTGCAGACCGCGAATAATCACCGTGCCCGGTTCGTCGGCCACCCGCACCGTGACCCCGATGGTGTGTGAAATCAACTCGGCGAAATCGGTGAGTTGCGCGTGCCCGCCCACCAGCACCATGCCCTGCGCGCTGACGTCTTGTGACAGATCGGGCGGAGCGTCGGCCAGACACTCCTGGATGAGACGCAGTGTGGCACTCACGGTGTCGGCGAGGGCCGCGTTGACCAGTTCGGCGCGCACCTCGACCTTTTCGATCTTGCCGTCTTCGATGGCGCGCGCGCTAATGGTGCGCGCCTCACCGTGACTGCGGCTGCGCGCCGAGCTCATGGTGATCTTCAGCTCCTCAATCATCGAGGGCGCCACCACGACACCTTGGCGCAAACGCAACAACGTCGCGATGGCGTTGTCGATGTCGTTGCCGCCGACGCGACGCGCACCCGAGGAGACAATGCCGCCCAAGGAGATCAGCGCGGACTCCGAGGCGCCCGCGCCCAGTACCGTCACCGCCGAGCCCACGGGGTCCTGCACCGGCAGTCCGAGCCCAATGGCCGCGGCAATGGGCGCCTCCATCAAGCTCACCTCGCGCGCTCCCGCTTGAAGGGCGGCCTGGCGCAGTGCGCGGCGCTCGATGGACGTCGCGAGCGACGGCACGCTCATGACCACGCGGGCCCGACTGAGCTTGGAAACCCCGGCGCGCTCGAAGAGTCCCGCGATCAACCGTGCCGTGACGTCGAAGTCCACGGTGGTGCCCTGGGCGAGGGGTCGAAAGACCGCCACGTGGCGTGGCGTGCGCCCAATCAGGTCAATGGCCCCGTGACCGACGTCCACCACTTCGCCCGACGTCGTGTCAATGGCGACCATGGTCGGCTCATCGAACAAGATGCCCCGTTCCGCCGTCGCCAGCCGGGTGCGGGCCGTGCCGATATCGAGTGCGACGTCCGTGGCCATGGCTATCGATGTTAGGTCGCCCCAGCGTCCTCTTCCCCGACACCAACCCGGCGAACGCTTATAAGTTGGGGGTATGAGTGAGAACCCCATGGGTGACATGTTCGGTGACCTGTTCAAGATGCTCGGCCAGCAGGGCGCCGACGCGTGGTTTCAGACCGCCACACAGTTAGCGCTCAACGTGGCGCGTGGCGAGGATGGCGATCCCAACCCCCAACCCAGCGAGCGCCAGCGACTCGAGGAGTTCGCTCCGCTGGTCGGACGCCACGTCGACGCGCTCTTTGGCGTTTCGTCCACCCCGGAGGTGACGGCGGTCAACCGATCGGGACTCACCATCGCTGCGCTTAACCAGTGGAAGCCGCTCATCAGTCCGTTAGCGGATAACCCGCCAACGCTCGATCTCGAGGACGTCGAGGGCGTCGAGGGCGGGGCGATGATGGCCCAACTCGCCGGATCCCTCGGGCCGCTCTTCCTGGGTTTTCAGATGGGGTCCGTCGCCGGACACTTCTCGGAGCGCGCGTGGTCCCTGTCGGCCCTGGCGCTGCCCCGCGAGGACGCCACTCGCCACCTCGTGGTCAACAACCTGGTCGCCTTCGCCGAAGAGTGGTCCCTCGAGCGTGACGAGGTCTACGTCTTCGCCCTCAGCCGCGAGTTCGTCGCGTCACTCGTGCTCTCACAGCCCGGCACCGGCGACGCGTTGCGGGCCTTACTCGTCGACGCGGTGCGCGAATCCGCCGCCGCCCAAGGTGATTTGATCGAGCGACTCCAAGGGATGATCAACCCCGAGAACATGGCGTCGTTCATGAGCAATCCCGAGGCGCTGCTCGACGAGATCGAACTGCCGGGCGAAACCGACGCCACCCGGGCCATCAACGCCGCCGCGGCCGTGTTAAGTGCGTTCTTCGACGCCGCCGCCGCGGCAATCACTACGGCGATTCTCGGGCCGCGGCCGCTACTCAACGAAGCCTGGCGACGCCACCGCTTCAGTGACGCCCGCGGCGAAGACGCCGCGGCGGCGCTGTTCGGCATCTCCAATCAGGGACCGCACCATGATCTGGCGCGCAACTTTGTCGCCCAAGTGACGCGCGAGCACACGATGGGCGCCTTCAGCGCGTTGCTACGCGTTGATGGGTTGCCCAGCGACGTCGAACTCAGCGAACCGAGCGGCTGGTACGAGCGAGTGTCGAACTCGCCGCTGGCTTAAGACTCTTCGTCGTACCCGAGGTTCCACTCGACGAGCAAGTTCTCTCGCTCAGCGTCGCGGTTCACGCGCTCGCGGTTTCGGCGAAATTGCGGGTCGTGGGGCGGTAAGAACCGCAGGCGAGCGTCAATGCGGTCCACGAAGGCCTGAATCTGCTCTTCGTCGCCGAAGACCATGCGACACTCCCAGTGGGGCGCCACGGGTCCGAGGTAGACGACTTGGACGTGACCGACGGGGTCGGTGACCTCAGTGGTTTCGGTGGTCGGAACCTGGCTCACGGTACTCCTTCAGAGAACGTCGTACTACGGGAGTTCCAGTCTACCTTTTCGCCTCCGGGCCGCCACGAGCCTCCAGTGTGTCCCAATGACGCCCCTCACCGGGTCTAGGGTCGTGGCGTGCTCGAGTGCGTGGTGAACATTTCCGAGGGACGCGACCGCGCCGTTCTGGAGCGCCTCTCGCTATCGGCCGGAATTTCACTGCGCGATCGCCACAGTGACGTCTTTCACAATCGCAGCGTCTTCACGCTGATCAACACGGCCGCCGAGCTGCTTCGCGACGTGCGCAATCTGATCAACGTCGCCGTGGGCGTCCTCGACCTCGAACATCACGAGGGAGTGCACCCGCGCCTCGGCGTCGTCGACGTCGTCCCCTTCGTCGCCCTGTGGCCCGATCTTCCCGCTGCGGCAATTCAACTGCGCGACCTGACGGCCGAGTGGATCGCGACGACCCATGAGGTGCCCGTCTTTCTCTACGGGCCACTGCCGGCCGGAGATCGGACGTTGCCCTACGTCCGCGCCAATGCTTTCAAGAGCCTTCATCCGGATTTTGGCCCTCCGCGACCCGACCCGCGCCTCGGTGCCGTCGTCGTGGGAGCGCGCGACGTCTTGATCGCCTGGAACCTGTGGCTCAAAGACGTGAGTCTCGAGCGCGCCAAGTTGTTGGCGCAGTTGGTACGTCGCCCGGGAGTGCGAGCCCTCGGCTTGCAAGTCGGTGACGAAGTCCAGGTGAGCTGCAACCTCTTTGACACGTCGGTGGCGACGCCGTCTCAGGTGTACGACCTGGTGGCATCGCACGTGACCGAGGGTGTGATTGACCACGCCGAATTGGTGGGGCTCATTCCGCGCTCAGTGCTGGACGCCGAAGACCCGACGCGCTGGGCGCAACTGGGCCTCAGCGAGGACGCGACTATCGAGTCGCGTCTCGTAACCGACTAACTCGCCTGGGCGCGACGTTCGAGGGCGCGTGCACGGCGCAGGCGACGACGCTCACGTTCGCTCATTCCGCCCCAAATGCCGAACTTTTCACCATTATCGAGGGCGAACTCGAGGCAGTCCTCGCGCACCACGCAGCCGCGGCACACTTCCTTGGCTTCACGAGTGGACGCACCACGCTCGGGAAAGAAGAGGTCCGGATCGACGCCCATGCAGTTCGAACGAGCCTGCCAGCCGCGATCTTCCATTCCAATCATCACATTGACGATTTCCATGTCGATTTCCTCCCCGCCGGTGGTTTTCGCCACCGATGTAATTACAACCTTGTCATTGTGGCGGAATTTCCCCAGAAATGCAAATCGAATTTGAAACGTCTCCCCTCCGAATTCAACGGAACATGACCCCTTCTCGCCCCACCTACTGTGGTGGACTATGACGTCGCTCTCCCCCTTCGCCGGACTCCTCTACGAAGGCCGCGACGACGACCTGGTGAGGTTTCGTGAGAACCCGATTGATGACACGTTGTCCACCATGGTGCGCTCGATCTTCGACTCACTCGACGAGCATCGCGACGACGTTCGCCAGGGTCTCAGCGAGGACGACTGCGACCTGTTGATCCTGTTCGCACGTCGTCGCACCGTGGGCGCCCTTCGCGAGAATTCATTGCGCGCGGTCCAGGACGCTCTTGACGCCTACGCGCTTCTTCCCACCGAGCGCGACGTGCCGTGGGAGTCGTGGTTCAAGGCGACACTGGTCATCGGTCGACACCTTGGTCTGATGCTCGACGATGCGCACCAGCGCTTCTCGAACGGCGCCACTGAGGTGGTCGCCGAACGCGCCGACGTCGCGTTCGACGGCGTCGGGCGCATTACGGATCTGGCGCAGTGCCACGTCATCGAAGTAACAACCTCCTACGGCGTCGGGCTCCTCGAGACCACCGTCGTGCGCGAGCAGGCGTCGAAGTCGTGGGGCGGCATCACGGGCTTGCCGGTGGTGTTGGGCCAGTACCAGGTGAACTACTCACCCACCACCAACCTGGCCGAGATGGCGGTCGCCATCGCCGACGCCCTCGACACCTCGGGGTTCGTCACGACCTCGGCGATCCACCAGGACCAGCTGGTGGCGAGCACCTTCGACCTGGTGACGTCGGGCTCGTACCTCGACTCGCTGGGTTGCCTGAGTTTCTTCGCCGACGGTGCGCAGGGCCAGCCGACCTTCGCGGTGGTGGTGGCCGAGGTGGCGTCCGAGGAACACTACGACGTGCAATTCCAGGGCGACGACTTGGCACAGGACCTCGCCGAGGCCGCCGACACGATTGAGGAGCAGTCCGCTCTCGCCAGGGGTTCGTGCGTCGTGGTCGTGAGCGCGCTACCCGACTTCGGGGAGGACGCGAGCGACGAGCCAATCGACCTTTCGTCGTTCCTCGAGATCGCGCGCCAGGCGCTCTAGTTCTTTCGACCGCCGCCGCCGTCGTTGGCTACGACGGTGCGGTGATGCTCGGCGCGTGGCACACCGGCGCCGGGCGCGCGCCGGTCAAGGAACAAATGGCCGCCGTGATCTCGTTGGCCGCCCCCACGATCTCCTGGGTGATGGGGCTCGACGCGTTAGCGAGTCCCGCGGCGATTGTCGACTGCGACAAACCACTCAGGACGCTGGGCGAAAAGTTAGAGCCGGCTTGGAAGTAGCGATTGCCGATGTCGAGGAACGGTATCGATCCCGGGTAGCCCACCGCGTTGGCGCGAAGATAGCTGTTCTGGTCGTACTTGGAGAAGACGGCCAACTGGCGTGCATCCATTTTCTGCAACGTCTGATGGGCACGATTTTGAGTTTCAACGGCCTCAAAACTCAAGTAGGGCGACGAGAACGTGGCGTGAACGAATGTCAGTGTCGGTGTGTTGGGATCGGTCTCACCGACGGCATCTGACGACGTGGTGAGTTCCAAGCCCGACAGGGTCCCAAAACGACCCAACGCCACCGCGACCGCCCATCGCTCGGCCGCGCAGAAGGGACAAAATTCCGCCCCCACGTAGAGAAAATCGGGCTTGCCCTTCAGTGAGAGCGTCGGCTGGCTCGCGATGAACGTGAGCGGCGATACCGCAGACGCCGAGATCAGATGCGACACCGCGTTGGCCACCGTCATGTTGGGTGTTGTCACCTCGCCCTGTAAGTACAGGGACGCGGGGGTGTCCGCCACGGTATTCGTCGAACTGGCATTTCGCGTGACCTTCACGACCACGAACGTCGCGACCACGATGACGACCACCGCAATTGCCATCCAGGTGTAGAAGGAACTGCGCTCTCGCCCCTTCGTCGCGGCAGCCATCACGAGCCAATCCCTTCGATGTGGGCCACCAACGCCTTAAGAGCGCTCACCTCGTCGCGCAATGCACGCGAGCCGGCTTTGGTCTTGGAAACCCACGTGCGAGCACGTTTACCTTCGTAGCCCTTGTCGATGTGAACGAGGCCCGCCGCTTGGAGAACCGTGAGGTGCTGTGAGAGGTTGCCCCCCGTGAGACCGAGCGCGTCTTGGAGGTAGCCGAAGTCCACCTTGCCACCCTCCTGGACGATGGTGAGGATTCCCAAACGCGTCCTCTGGTGCACGAGGTCGTTGAGACTGGAAGTGAATTCGGCGACGTCGTGACGGGTGTCCGACATTAGTAACCTCGCTGACGAAGACGGCGGCGTTGATCGTGGCAACGAGCCGACACGAAGAGAGCTCCTAGGACCAGGTAGATTCCGGGCAACACGACCGTGTAGACGTCAAAATTCGAATTGGTCACCCAGCCACCAAGTCCGTCCCATCGAAGAAATCCGGCGGCCGGGTACTCGCTGACGCCCCAGACGATGGCTGAGAAACCGACACCGAACACCACCGACGTGATCGATCGCTCCGGCCACACCAGAATCCACAGTCCAATGACCACGATCCACAGTGGAGTCGCTCCCGCGTCCCACACATGCGATGAGGCGGAGAAGGGCGGTCGAATGTCGCCTGGACTCGACTTGATCCACGCAATGGCCAGGAGCGACATCGTCGTCACGACAATCGGCCAACGATGCATCCGCAGTCCCATTCGATTCGATCGCGTTCGATACCACTGGGCGATGACGAGGGAAACCATAATCAATCCCGCAATCCAGTAGAAACTGAGCCAGGTGCCCAGAGAGTTCAGGGTGAAGCCCTGCGTCAATATTCCGCTCGCCGGGAGACGATCGTATCCGGCACAGGTCACGACGTAGTGTCCGCCCGACCGGTAACACGACACGGCCTGGGGAATCGACCATTGCCATCGGTAATAGAGTGGCGCCGACACCAGCGTCAGCGTCGAAAAGAGAGCCAACGGAAGCCAGTGGAGATTGCGGTCACTGCGCACCCGTCGACGCAGGGCGTCGACGGACGACAGCACATCCTCGGCTTCGAGCGTCAATAGGTTTGTCATACAAACCAATATGACAGACAAACGTTATTCTGTCAATGTCGATTGACGTGCGACTATCCCGCCCGGCGCGAACGCACAAAATCGTCAAGGACGTAGACGCCCAGTTCGTCGACCGACGTGTAGAAGGTCCGTCCACCGTTGACCCTCGAGATCTGCTCGACGAAGGGGAACTGACTGCGCTCAATGTCGAGGGCGAAGGTGTTGATGGTGATGCCGGCCTTCGTGCAGCGCAGGACCTCGGCCATGGTGCGCTGCAGGGTCTCGGCGACCGGCGGCCAGGAGAAGAACGGCTCGCCGTAATCGTTGAGGTGCGCGGTGGGCTCGCCGTCGGTGACGACAACGACCTGCCGTTCGCCGCGCTCGCTGCGCATGAGGTGACGGCTGAGCGCTAACGCGTGCTGGAGGTTGGTGCCGTAGTTGTAGTCGATGGTGAGCGAGGGAATGTCCTCGATGCGCAGTTCCTGAGCAGTCTCGCCAAATCCCACCACCGCGACGAAGTCGCGCGGGTACTTGGAGCGAATCAACTGGGTCAACGCGAGCACCATTTTCTTGGCGGGCACCAGGTTGCCCCGCATGGCCATCGACAGCGACAGGTCGATGGCGAAGACCGTCGACGAGCGCCGGGTCGCTTCGTACTCCTCGACCGCGAAGTCGTCGGGGTGCAGTTTGACCGGAGTACCCGGGCCCTGACGGTAGAGCGCGTTGCGCAAGGTCTGGTGCAGGTGCAGGGAGAAGGGCTCGCCGGGCTCCCACGGCTTGGCGGTCTCTTCGCGGTCGCCGCCGCGCGCCACGGTCGCCGCGCGGTGTCCGCCCAGCGTCGGCGAGTCGCGCAACTGACCAAAGAGATCCTTGAGCGCTTGCTGGCCGATTTGGCGAACGCCCTTGGCGGTGAGTTCAAGTCTCCCCTGTTCACGGTCAATAAACCCTCGATCCTTGAGACCCTTCAGGGCCCGCTGCAAGCGCGCGATGTGGCGCGCGGCGTCGTCGCCCAAGTGTCGGCGCACGGCGTCGATGTCGACTTCGGGCAGCCCGTAGGCGGCGTTGGCCCGACCGAGAAAGTTCTCGAGACCTTGCAATTGTCCCAGCTGCTCGGCGACGGACGTCGCGTCGGAGAAGGAGCCACCCTGTTGTCCACGCATGCGGTGCGCGCGCTGCCAGTCGATGTCGGGGGTCGCCTGGCGCAAGTTCGAGACGAGGCGATTGAGCGAGAAGTCGAGGTCCATGTTCTGCATCATCTGCGAGAACAATCCGCGCAGTTCGGACTGTTGTTCGGCCGAGAGTGAATTGAACATCGCCTCGGCGGCGGCGGCGCGCTCGGCCATCATGCGCACGACGTCGTCCAAGGTTTCGGCGCCGGGAAAGAAGTCGCCGTAGTTCTCCATGAAGTTCTCAAAGGAGGGATTGATTTCCTCGCCGCGGCGGTCCTGTTCGATCATGGTCGAGAGCGCGTCCATCATGTCGCGCACTCGCTGGACTTCGCCCGAGTCGGGGTGCGAGAACATCTCCTTGCTCTGCTCAAAATACGTGGAGAGTAAATCGTCGTTGAGTTCGGCGACCAGCTTCTCGTACTCCTCGCGCGCTTCGGACGAGATGAACTCGTACTCCTGAAAAGAGCGCAAGCGCTCGCCCAACCGGTCACCCATCAGGTCGCGCTGCATGGCCCGCTGGTCGACGAGGTCGCGGGTCACGTCGATGCGTCGCTCATCACCGGATTCGCGCGCGTCGCTCATCAACTCCTGCGCGGCGCTCTCCTCGGTCGCTTCAATCTGGTCGAGCCACTCGCGGAAGCGCTGGAGTTCGCCGTCGGGGTCACCTTGGCGTTCCATCTCTTGACGACGTTGGCGGGTACGCTCCAGGAGTTCGCGTAGTCCCTCGATGCGTTCACCGTCCTCGGTGGTGTAGCCGTCGTTGAGCAAGCGGTCCATCGCTGCTTCGAGGTCGCCGTGTTCCATGACGTCGTCGGCGAGAAGCTTCAAGAACTCGTCGACGTCGACGTCATCATCGTCGTCGTCGTCACCGTAGCGACGAAAGCCGTAGCGAACCGCCACTACCGATTCCTCGAACGATAGAGGGCCCTCGCCCCGGAGGCGTCCTTGGCGAGGCGCTTGGTGAGGTGCAGACCCTCGAGCACGAACTCCGCGGCCGAGATAACGACACCGTCGCTGGCGTCATCACCCGCCACCCGGCGCGCGGCCTCGTCCAGGGCGGGCATGACCGCCAGGACGTCGAGATAGTCCTGATCCGCGAGATCGTCACCGGTGTGCACCACGGCCTCGGAGGCGAATGCTTCGACGATGGCTCCCGCCTCTTCGAGCACGACGTGCTCCATGAAGCTCTGGCGCACCGCCAGGGAGATGAGCGCCGCGATGACCTGGTCGGCATCCTCGTCGTCCATGGTGTCGAACTCGATCTTGCCCTGGGTGGATTGCACCATGGCCGCCAAGTCGCTGATGCGCGGGACGATCGTTGCGTCACCGGTGCGCAGGGCGCGCCGCAGCGCGCTGGCAACCACGATCTCGAAGTTGGCGATAGAGAGGCGCACCGACACACCCGAGCGCTGGGAGATCACGTGGCTCTGGCGCGCGACGTGGCTCACGCGCGTGACGATGTCCTCGATGAACCAGGGAATTTCGATGGGTCGATCGGCGCGCGGGAGCTGGGCCTCCTGGCGCACGATGGCCACCTCCGTGGAGATCTCGTAGGGGTAGTGGGTACGAATCTGCGATCCGAATCGGTCCTTCAAGGGCGTGATGAGCCGTCCGCGGTTCGTGTAGTCCTCGGGGTTCGCCGTGGCCACGACCAGGAGGTCGAGCTCGAGGCGCACCAGGTGTCCGCGAATCTGGACGTCGCGCTCCTCGAGTACGTTGAGCAGCCCCACCTGGATGCGCTCGGACAAGTCGGGCAATTCGTTGATGGCGAAGATGCCGCGATTCGACTTGGGGACGAGCCCAAACGACAGTGCGCGCGGGTCATCGAGATAGAGCCCGCCGGCCACCTTGATGGGGTCGACCTCACCTATCAAGTCGGCCATGGACGTGTCGGGCGAGGCGAGCTTCTCGGCGAGGCGCCGCGAGCGGTGCACCCACGCGATCGGCGTCTCCTCCCCACGCTCGGCCACCAGTTCTTGGGCGAACACCGACAACGGCGCGAAGGGATCATCGCGGACTTCGGAGCCCTCAACAATCGGTAGCCACTCGTCCAACAGCTCCACCAACGAGCGGATCATGCGCGTTTTCGCCTGGCCGCGCTCACCCAGCAGGATGATGTCGTGCCCGGCCAGTAACGCCGTCTCGAGTTGCGGCAGGACCGTGTCCTCGTAGCCCAGGACGGCCGAGGACAGGGCCTGGCCGGTGCGCAGGCGCTCCTCGAGATTCGCGCGTATTTCTTCGCGCACACTGCGCGGCGCGTAGCCGGCGGCGCGCAGTCCCGCCAGAGTGGTGGGGAGGTGGTCGGGGGCGAGGAGTGTGTTCATACCTCCAACTTATGTCCCGAGCCGTCCGTCTCACTCGCCCCAGCTCGCGCAGCGGCGTTCATTCGACGCCGTTGCGCCACACCTCCCTGACCAGCGACGCACCCGGTCGATACGCCAGGTGCGCCACCCGCGGCGCGTTCAGAATGACCAAATCGGCGCGCGCACCAACGCTGAGGTGCCCGACGTCGTCGCGTCGCAGCGCCGCGGCCCCACCACGCGTCGCGGACCACACAGCCTCATCCACGCTGAGGCCCATCTCACGCACCGCCAGGGCGATCACGAAGGACATGGACGTGACGTACGACGTTCCGGGATTGCAGTCGGTCGCGAGCGCCACGGTGACCCCGGCGTCGCGTAGCCGTCGCCCCGACGGATAGGGCGAACGGGTCGAGAACTCCGCGCCGGGGAGCAGCGTCGCCACCGTGTGCGACCCCGCCAGTCGCTCGACGTCCTCGTCGTCCACGTACGTGCAGTGGTCCACGCTCGCGCAGTCCAACTCGACGGCCAGAGAAATTGCCCCGATGTCGCGAAGTTGATTGGCGTGCAGGCGCAACTCGTGACCCGCCGCGCGACCGGCGTTGAGCACCACGCGGGCCTCGTCGACGTCGAAGGCGCCGTCGTCGCAGAAGACGTCAGTCCACTTGGCCCCGGCGCAGCGTCGCATCATCTCTCCGGCCACCAGTTCGACGTAGGCACCACGGTCGTGCGTGAATTCGCGCGGCACCACGTGCGCCCCGAGAAACGTGACTTCGTCGGTGATCTCCGACGCCAGGTCGACGAGCCGGGCCTCGCCCGCGACGTCGAGCGAATAGCCCGACTTCACTTCGACCGTGGTGACTCCCCCGGCGCGCAGTGCGCCCAGGCGGGTGCCGCTCTCTTGGCGCAGCTGCTCGTCGCTCGCGGCGCGAGTCGCCTCGACGGTGCGCGCAATACCTCGCCCGGCGTAGGGCCTCCCGGCCATGCGTGCTTCGAACTCATCGGAGCGTTCTCCCGCGAAGATCAGATGCGTGTGCGAATCGACGAAGCCCGGCACCACCGCGGCGCCGCGGGCGTCGTAACGCTCATCGGCGTCGGGGGCGCTACTCGAATCACCGACCCACAGGACCCGCTCGTCATCGACCACGAGCGCCGCATCGCGCAGTCGACCGACCGGCGAGTGGTCGCCGAGTTCGACGTTGTTCGTGAGCAACTCTCCGATGTTGGTGAGCAGCCGCGAGACCATCAGCCCTCGCGCATCGGGATGCGCACGCCGCGCGACTCCGCGACCTCCTCGGCGATCTCGTAACCGGCGTCCACGTGTCGGATGACGCCCGTTCCCGGGTCGTTGGTGAGGACGCGCTCGAGCTTCTGGCGCGCCAGCGCGGTGCCGTCGGCGACGCAGACCTGGCCCGCGTGAATCGAACGGCCGATCCCGACGCCGCCACCGTGATGAATCGACACCCACGAGGCCCCCGAAGCCGTATTGACCAAGGCGTTCAGTAGCGGCCAGTCGGCAATGGCGTCCGAGCCGTCCAGCATGGACTCGGTCTCGCGATAGGGCGAGGCCACCGAGCCGCTGTCCAAGTGGTCGCGGCCGATCACCAGGGGTGCCGAGATTTCACCCGACGCCACCAGGTCATTGAAGGCCACGCCGGCCCGGTCGCGCTCGCCGTATCCCAGCCAGCAGATGCGCGCGGGTAGCCCCTGGAAAGCAACGCGTTCCTGGGCCTTGGTGATCCATCGGTGCAGGGGCTCGTTATCGGGAAAGAGTTCGAGCACCGCCTGGTCGGTGCGCCAGATGTCCTGGGGATCGCCCGACAAGGCCGCCCAGCGAAAGGGGCCCTTGCCCTCGCAGAAGAGCGGACGAATGTATGCCGGCACGAAGCCGGGAAAGGCGAAGGCGCGGTGGTAGCCGCCGAGTTGGGCTTCGCCGCGAATGGAGTTGCCGTAGTCGAAGACCTCGGCGCCCTCATCCATGAAGCCGACCATCGCCTCGACCTGGTGCGCCATCGACACGCGCGCGCGGTCGGTGAACTCTTCGGGCTTCTTGTCGGCGTAGTCGTGCCAGTCGGCCAGGTCGATGCCTTCGGGCAAGTAACTCAAGGGATCGTGCGCCGACGTCTGGTCGGTGACGATGTCGATCTCCACCCCGCGACGCAGCAACTCGGGAAACACCCACGCGGCGTTGCCGAGCACCCCGACACTCAGCGCGCGTCTTTCGGCCTTGGCCGCCAGGACGCGCCTGATGGCCTCGTCGAGGTCGTCGGTCCACTCGTCGAGGTAGCGGTGATCGACGCGTCGCTGTAGTCGTGTCGGGTCGACGTCCACGCACAGGCACACGCCGTCGTTCATCGTGACCGCGAGGGGCTGGGCGCCGCCCATGCCGCCCACGCCGCCCGTCAGGGTCAAGGTGCCCGCCAGGGTGCCGCCGAATCGCTTCTCGGCGACGGCGGCGAACGTCTCGTAGGTGCCCTGGAGAATGCCCTGGGTGCCAATGTAGATCCACGAGCCCGCCGTCATCTGGCCGTACATGGTGAGACCGAGCGCCTCGAGGCGGCGAAACTCCGGCCACGTCGCCCAGTCACCCACCAGGTTCGAGTTAGCGATCAGCACCCGCGGCGCCCATTCGTGGGTCTGGAAGACCCCCACGGGTCGGCCCGACTGCACCAGCATCGTCTCGTCGCCCTTGAGGGTCGTCAAGGTGCGCACCAGCGCGTCGAAGCTGCGCCAGTCGCGAGCGGCGCGCCCGGTGCCGCCGTAGACGACGAGTTCGTCGGGGCGCTCGGCGACCTCGGGGTCGAGATTGTTCTGCAGCATTCGCAGCGCCGCCTCCTGGGGCCAGCCCCGCGTGCTCAACGTATTACCGCGGTCCGCACGCACGGGACGGGCACCTTCCATGTCGACTCCCTCGTCTAACGAATATCGATGTGTTCTTGGACGGTCGCGAGAATCGTCCCATCGCGAACGAGCTCGCCCACCGCGGACAATTGCGGCGAGAGCCAGCGGTCGGGTCCCGGGCCGCCGGTCACGTCATTGACGAGCTCGACCACCGCGAAGGTCGCTGGTGACGCGACGAGTGGCGCACGCAGGGCCATGGCCCGCGAGGCGGCGACCAGTTCAATGGCGAGCACGTCCGCGAAGGCCGCCAACGACCGACGCAGCTTGCGCGCGGCGTGCCAGCCCATGGAGACGTGGTCCTCCTGCATCGCCGAGGAAGGAATGGAATCAACGCTCGCCGGAGAGGCGAGGCGCTTCATCTCGGACACCATCGCGGCCTGGGTGTATTGGGCAATCATGAGTCCCGAGTCCACGCCCGCCTGGTGGGCGAGGAACGGCGGCAGACCGAAGTTGCGGTGCACGTCGAGCAGGCGGTCGGTACGCCGCTCGGACATCGAGGCCACGTCGGCCACCGCGATGGCCAAGAAGTCGAGCACGTAGGCGACGGGAGCACCGTGGAAGTTGCCGCTGGAGGACAGGGTGCCGTCGGGCAGCACCGAGGGATTGTCGATCGACGAGGCCAGCTCGATGTCGGCGACGGAGGTGGCGTGAGCGAAGGTGTCGCGCGCGGCGCCGTGCACCTGGGGAGCACAGCGAAGTGAGTAGGCGTCCTGCACCTGCGTGGTGTCACCAATGTGTGAATTCACGATGGGAGAATCGGCGAGCAGCGCCATGAGATTGCCAGCGCTAACGCGCTGGCCGGGGTGCGGACGCAGGGCCTGGAGTTCGTCAATGAACACCCGATCGGTGCCGCGCAACGCCTGGACGGACAACGACGCCGACACGTCGGCCAGCGCGAGCAGTCGCTGCCCGTCCTCAATGGCCATGATGAGCTGACCGAGCATGCCGTCGGTACCGTTGATGAGAGCCAGGCCTTCCTTCTCGGCGAGTTCGACTGGCGCCAGGCCCGCCGCCTGCAAGGCGTCGGCGGCGCTCGCGTGCGTGCCGTCGGCGAGGACCACATCACCCTCGCCCATCAGGGAGAGGGCCACGTGCGCCAGCGGTGCCAGGTCGCCCGAGCAACCCAGTGAGCCGTACTCGTACACCACCGGCGTGATGTGCGCGTTGAGCAACGCGGCGTAGGCCTGCGCGGTGGCGGGCTGGACACCGGTGACCCCCGAACACAGCGTGGTGAGGCGCGACACCATCATCGC
>PLEI01000024.1 GCA_003136415.1 Acidimicrobiaceae bacterium
AGAAGATGTGCAGGTGCTTGGAATAGGCGACGAAGACCAGGAACCCGGTGATCACCGCGATGTTGGCGAGCAGGAAGATCACCTCGAAGACGGAGTTCACGCCGTATCCCAGGGGCGCCAGCATCGAAGCGACGACGTGACTCGCAAAGGCCCAGGGAGAGGCGGCGGCGGCCACTTGACTCACATTGACGTGGCCCGGGCCCGGGTAAAAAACCACTTGGCGCGGGTGCGGGAAGGGGAAGAAACCGGTGTTGATCTGCGCCCCGCGATAAAGAAGGAGCGTGAGAATCACCAGAGCGATCATGCCCAGCACCGCCCACGCGGCGCCAGTGTGTGAACCATAGAAACGACTCTGGCGATCACGCCGCGAGGGGGCCTGCACCAGGCGAATGATCGAGAAGAGCACCAAGGAGATCAACACGGCGGTGGCGAAGAAGTCCTCGACGAAGGCCAGCCAGTTGCTCTGGCCGATCACCGGAATGTGAAAATTGCGGTTGAAGAGCGCGCCGTAGGCCTCGAGGATTGTCGTCATCAAGACGGTGAAGCCCCACATGGTGAAGAAGTGGGCTAGTCCTGGCACGGTCCAGCGCAACAACTTACGTTGTCCGGCGACTTCGACGAGTTCGGCCTCGCTGACGCGACGAAACCCCTGCCAGCGGCGAGGGGCGACTTGACCGCTGCGAATCAGTCGCGACAGCCACCAGAAGCGGCGTCCCGCAATCGTGAAGCAGGCCACACTGAGGGCGAAACCAACGACGATGCGAAAAAGCATCACACCCTCCTTCGAGACGTCGGTGCGCCTCGCCTACTACTTCTTGAAGTTCTCGTAATAACGGCTCGGTGTCGGACCGCGCTGACCGCGGTACTTCGAGCCTAAACCGCTGGCACCGTAGGGCCGATCGGCTGGCGTCGTCATCTCGAAGAAACTGATCTGTCCGATCTTCATTCCCGGGTACAGGGTCATTGGCAAGTTCGCAAGATTCGCCAATTCGAGGGTGATGTGGCCGTCCCAACCCGCATCAATGAAACCCGCCGTTGAGTGAATGACGAGGCCCAGTCGACCGAGTGAACTCTTTCCTTCAAGTCGTGCCACCAAATCGTCGGGGATGGCAACGCGCTCTACTGTCGAGCCGAGCATGAATTCGCCGGGGTGCAGGATCATTGGAGTGTCGGGGCCCACGTCGATGAGTTCAGTCAGATCTTCCTGCGGCAACTTCACGTCAATCACTCGCTGAGAGTGGTTACGAAAGACCCGAAAAAGATGATCAATATGAAGGTCCACGGACGAGGGTTGAATGCACTCGGGACCGAGTGGATCAATGATGATGCGCCCCGCCTCGATTGCTTCTTTAATAGACCGGTCCGAAAGCACCATAGTGATGCAGAGGCTAGTGCGAACCAGTCGACCGGCTCGAACCGACAGATGGGTCGACCGCCAAAATCCCACTACGATGGAACCCACGCGGGCGTAGTTCAGCGGCAGAACATCAGCTTCCCAAGCTGAGAACGCGAGTTCGATTCTCGTCGCCCGCTCCAATCTGGATTCCTTGTATTGTCGGGGCTTTCGCCCACGCCGAGATCGACAAGCGCCTTCTCGGCGAGTTCGCCGATCTCATCGGCACGATCGGCTTCACCCAGGTCGGTCACGGGGCCGATGACGTCCTCGGGAGGGTCTACGAGGATTTGTTGAAACTAGAATTTCTAAGCGCTAGAAGTGTGCCCAGAGCCCAATTTTTGGAGCGCAATCGCGACACAATATGCAACGCATATTCGGGTGGTGACAAAGGCGTGGTCCTCTAAGCAAGTGCGGAGAGTCGTCTTTGTCTTTCGGCGATGAACCTCTTACCAAGATTTGTTTACTCATTGGTCGTTCGATGCGGTTGGCTTCGTGTCTCGATTTGGCGTTGGTTGATTTGACGCCACGCGTCCGGGTGTTTCGAGATCCCGGAACTCGTCACCTACATTGGAGAGCGACATCCTTCGAGAAGATCGGTGAGAAGAAGTGAATCAGAGTGACGTCATTGAATTGGACACGGCACTAAAGACCAGGTTGCAGGAAATTCTCGAGGATCGCGTGACCGCGATGAACTGCCCCTCCGTCTTCGCCTCCTTGTTTCAGGGCACGAATGTCCTAATGCAAGCCGGTGTCGGCGAAAGGCACAGCGGAGCGGGCGCTCCCGGTCCGGAGACCGCGTATCGCATTGCGTCGTGCTCCAAGAGCTTCACGGCCGCGATGCTCTTGATCCTGCGCGATCGCGGGCTGGTCAATCTTGATGCGCCCATCACCGACTTCGTCCCGGAGTTCACGCAGGCCCCTCTCGGGCACGCCTACGATCCACCCACCGTGCGAATGTTCATGTCCATGTCGGGCGGCCTTCCGACCGACGATCCCTGGGCGGACCGGCAGGAGTCAATTTCGAACGAGGCGTTGCGAGAAGTCGTGTCGCAGGGTGTTCTCCTCACCACCCCACCGGGAACCACCTTCCAGTACTCGAACCTCGGCTACGCCCTACTCGGACAGGTGATTGAAGAAGTGTCGGGCAGGGGATTCTGTGACCTCGTGACCGAGGAGATCCTGCGACCTTTGCAACTCCACGACACTGGCTACGAGCAGGATGCCGTCACTCCCGACCGACTCGCACACGGGTATCGAAAGAGCGCCCAGGGCTGGTTGGAATTGCCCTTCTCGGACCCCGGCGCGTTTTCGTGCATTGGCGGCCTCTTCGCCAGCGCGCGTGACCTTGCGAAATGGGTGGGGTGGCTATCGTCCGCACTCAGAGACGAACCCGACGAGGCGGGACCCTTGAGCATCGCGTCACGACGCGAAATGCAACAAGTGGTGACCGCGATTCCCCAGGGGGCGGATATTGCCGCACTGGCGCGCCACGCCTCGCGGAACTTCGGGTACGGTTTCGGCCTCATCAGTGAGCGCGACGAGAAGTGGGGACAGTTCGTCTCTCACTCGGGCGGCTACCCGGGTTTCAGTTCTCATATGCGCTGGCACGCCGCCACGGGCTTGGGGGTCGTGGTCTTGGAGAACGGCACCTACTCGGGGGCCACGCAAACAGGGGCCCTGCTGATCGACCAGATCTTGGACGACCTCGACTTCCAACAGTCGGCCACGACCGCCTGGGAAATGACCGAGGAGTTAGCTCGCCACGCAACGACCCTGATTCAACACTGGGACGAGGAACTCGCCGCGCGGATCTTCGAAGAGAATGTCAACCTCGATATCCCCTTCGACGAGAGGCAAGCCGAGATACGACGACTCATCCACGTTGTCGGTGGCCTCAACGAGGCGGGGTTCCCGCATCTTCTCGAGAGAAAATCATCTACGCCCTTACACCTGGACTGGACCCTGCCCGGTGCTCACGGTGCCCTAAGGTGTCAAATCAGATTGAGCCCAAAGGTCCCCTCCCTGATCCAAACCTTTCAAGTCACCCTCGCCGAACCCCGCGACTAGTTCGGCGATGTCGGGTGTGACGTCGGGGCCGTCACGTGCCGAGGTCGGGATTCGTCAGCAACTCGACTAGCAGCGAGATGCGCTGGGCCAGTGACGAGAGAAGCACGTACTCACCGACGGCGTGCGCGTGATCACCGCGCGGTCCCAAACCATCCAAGGTGGGCAGCCCCCTCGACCCCGTGAAGTTGGTGTCGCCAGCCCCACCGGCAGGCTTCGCCGACACGTCGTCTCCCTGCGCCCGGGCGGCGGTGACGACCAGTTTGGTTAGCCAAGAGTCAGGATCCTCGGGCCAGGCGGGCCGATGCGACAACGTGACAACCTCGAGCGACGCACCTTCACGGTGTACCCGCAGGGATCGAAAGAAGTCCAGTAGCGAGCGCTCTGTTGAGGTTTCGCGAAAGCGCAGACCGACTTCGGCTTCGGCGGCGCCGGCCACCACGTTGGCCCGGGTGCCGCCGTTGATCCGACCGATATTGATGGCGGCGTCCTCGGCCTGGGGGGCTCCTCGACGCACATCCATGAGCAGGTCGACCAACTCGTCAACGGCCGACACCCCCTCCGCGGCGGCCAGGCCGGAGTGTGACGCCCGCCCGGTTACCCGCAGGAGCAAGCGCGCGACCCCGCGGCGGCCGTTCTTGAAATCTCCATTGGGGTGAGCCGGCTCAAAACCCAACACCGCGACCGCCCCCTCGGCCTGCGCCTCGATGACACGACGTCCGTCGATACTCGAGATCTCTTCGTCGGCGATGCAGACAATCCGAATGGAGCGCGTGGGTGACCGACCACTGTGGCGTAGGTGCGCCAGTGCGAACTCAATGGCCACCAGACCCGACTTCATGTCGACGACACCCGGACCGCTGACCCGGTCACCCTCCACGACGAAGGGTTGGCGCGCGAGTTCGCCCTCCGGCCACACCGTGTCATAGTGGGTGACCAGCATCACGTGACCGTCGCTTTCGGGTACCGTCCATTCGGCCACGAGATGGTCGCCGACGCTTCCGGGCACGATGGTGACGTCAAGCCCCAATTCGCGCCAGCGAAGTACGAGGGCGTCGCGCAGGCGCGCGAGGCATTCGCTATTGCCCGACGGCGACTCCAACTCGGTCAAGGTCCTCAAGCGCGCGAGCGCGCGGGTGATCACCGCGTCGTCGACCACGATCATCCGTACTCGGCTTCTCGCGAGGCACTGGTCATGGTCGACACCACCTTGAAACAACGCATGGTCTCGCGCATGGTGGGCAACGTGAACGTCACCGCCGTCTCGCCCGAAGCCTGCACGCCGGGGATTGCCGTGCAGGCCATCACCGGATTCGCTGAGTCGAAGAACACATCAAACGTGAAAGGCCCCGCTTGCGTGGCCACCGCGTGTTTCTTCGCGAGTGCGGCGCTCGCCGCCTCGCGAATCTTGGCAGCACTCACCGACGGAGGGAGGCACCGCGCAGTGTAGCGATCGATGCACTCCTTCACCGCCACCATCTCACTGTCGGGCGCGTAGGTCGCCGCGTCGTCGCAGGTGAGGTCATCACCGGTGACCAGCACGACGGGGACGCCGAACTCCGACGCCAGGAGCGTGTTCATTCGCCCCTCGCTGCTGGAGACGCCGTTGACGTGAACATCGCGAATGCTCTGTCCGATATACGTGTGGGCCAAAATGCCCTGGTGACCCGCTCCCGTGTGGTAGCCCACCAGCGCCAGGACGTCGCTCTCGGCGATGCCCTGAAGCATGCCCCACTCCTTGTGCGTTCCGATGATCGCCGTCGCGCGCGAGTCGAGTTCGGACAGGATGAGATTGCGTTTGGTGGCGTGGGCGTCGTTGACGATCACCTGGGTCGCCCCGCTTTCATAGAACCCGGCGACGGCGGCGTTAACGTCACTCATCATGAGGTGACGGGCGCTCTCCCAACGCGGATCGCCGTACTCGCAATCCTCGGGGCACGTCACCCCGGTCACACCTTCCATGTCGGCTGAAATCAGCACTCGCATGATATTCCTTTCTCTTCGTTAGATCTTGTCGGATGCCATGGTGATGGTCTCCGTGGCCTCGGCGCGGATCCGATCCTCGAGCACTTGAAGGCCGAGTCCTGGGCGTTCGCGCGGCACGACGACCATTCCCTGGTGGGCGACAATCGCGGGTTCGACGATGTCGGTCTCGTAGTACTTGCTCGAACCCGAGAGGTCACTCGGATAGGTGAAGCCGGGCAGACTGGCGATCGCTAAATTGGCCGCTCTCCCCACGCCAAACTCGTGCATGCCGCCGCACCACACGGGTATGCCGGCGTCAAGACATGCGTCGTGCACCGCGCGGGCCGGGGTCACGCCGCCGAGCCGGGACACCTTGATATTGACGATTCGACCGGCGCCGAGCGCCAGCGCCACCCGCAACATCTCCAACGACGTGATGCTTTCGTCTAAGCAGATCGGCGTGTCCAGACGCCGCTGGAGCGTCGCGTGCGAGAGAAGATCGTCCTCGGCGAAGGGTTGCTCGATCATCAACAGGCCCAACCGATCGAGCTTTGTGAACACGGGGCTGTCAAGGTCGCTCGCGTCGAATCCACAGTTTGCGTCGACCTGCACCACCAAGTCGGCGAAGGCATCGAGAACGGCTTTGGCGGGTTCGTAGGCCCAGGTTGGGCTGATCTTGAGTTTCACGCGGCGGTACCCGTCACGCACGTGCAAGGCAACCACCTCGAGGAGATCGTCAATCGTCCTTTCAATTCCTAGGCTGACCCCGGAGCTGACCTCGCGTTGGGTCCCGCCGAGGGCGTCAGTGAGGGGTAGCCCCTGTGTCTGGCTGTAGAGATCCCAGACGGCCATGTCACTGGCGGCGTGTGCGAAGGGGTGGCCCGTGACGTGCGATGCGGCGAGGGCGTCTGCCGGGGTCTTAAAGGTGTCGGCCAGCAACGTGGGAACCAGGTAGCGACGAAGCGTGTCCCAGCAACTGTCGGTGTTCTCGTAGCAGTAGAACGGGTCGACCGGCGAGGCGGCCTCGCCCCAGCCCACCATCCCGTGCACCGTCGTGGCCTTCACCAGGACGTGTTCGATGTAATTTTTCCGGTGCGAACTCGTCTCGAACTCGCGCACGAGGTCCTTGCGCACGCGAAACAGAGTCACCTCACGAATATCGATGCTCACGTTGTGCCGACACCTTCAAAGGTATATACCGCGCGATCATCGCTGACCCGGTCGCACCTCACCGCCACCAGACCCTGCGCGAAGAGCTCATCAAACCCTTCGAGCACCTCGTGGCGCACCTGGAACTGGGACTCATCGGGCTGGCGCACCGATACCATCGGCACGACCAGCGAGGCGTGGCCTCCGGCGAGGGTGACGCTGCCGAGCGGGCCTGCGGCGACGGGTTCAACGACGCGAGACGACGAATTCGTCAGATCCCACACCGCCCGTAGGCGATCGGTGGTGTTCTCCACGTCGAGACCGTGACCGTGGGTCCCGTACAAATTGCGTTCCAGCGACACGGCACGAGCACCCAGGACGTTCAGATTGAAATGGGCGTTGCGTACCTGAAAGGGATCGAAGGCCCAGTGCATCTCCGTGATGCCCATCGCCCGCGCGGCGTCGCGCTGGGCAATCTTCAAGAGACGACCGACGCCGCGACTCTGGGTGCTCTCGGCCACGACGGCCAACTGCGAATACTGATACTGGACCTGTCGTTCGGCGTCGAAGGCCAAGAAACTTAGCGCGAAACCAATCATCCGTCCCTCGACAAAGGCCCCCACGACGATGCCGGAGTTGCGAACGATACCGACCAGCAATCGGGTGTTGAGGGAGCCGTCACCGGGTCCCAAGTGAAACACTTCCTCGTAGAGGCGGACGCACATGTCCAACTCGTGAGGCGAGGTGACACCTCGGACGACTAAGTCAGGGGGCGCTGCGGCGGCCACCGTAAACCTCCAAATTATTGGCGTAGTGACACGAGGCGAGATGAGGCGCGGTCGCTTCACTCGAGGCCAGGGCCAGTAGGGTCGGTTCCTCATTGGCGCACCTCTCGGTGGCGTACGGGCAGCGGCTCCGGAAGCGACAGCCGGACGGGAGTCGTAACAGGCTCGGCGGCTCGCCCTCGGGCGCGGCGACGTGCTCGTGGGCGTCAGGGACTAGGCGGGGAATTGAATCGAGCAGGGCACGAGTGTAGGGATGGCGGGGATTGGCGAAGAGCTCGTCGGTGGAGGCTTCTTCGACGATCTTGCCCATGTACATCACCGCCACACGATCGCAGAGGTGACGCACCACGGCGAGGTCGTGGGCGATGAAGAAAATCGAGACACCGAGCTGACTGCGAAGATGGGCGAATAATTGCACGATGCCGGCCTGCACCGAGACGTCCAGGGCCGACACGGGTTCGTCGGCCACGAGGAGATCTGGCGAGAGCAGGAGGGCCCGGGCGATCGCCACTCGCTGGCGCTGGCCGCCAGACATTTGGCGCGGTCGAGCGTCCAGCAGCGAAACGGGCAGTTCGACTTGCGTGAAGATCTTCTCGCAGTGAGCCACTCGTTGGTCGGCGGGAATCGATTTATGCACTTTGAGAATCTCCATGAACTGCTGGCGGACACTCATGCGCGGATCGAGTGACGAGTAGGGATCCTGGAATACCATCTGGATCCGTTGGCGCAACGCCAGCGGTCGCTTGCCGTTCTCGAGGATCGTTCCGTCAAAGACCACCGATCCGCTGGCGAAGCTGTTCAGACCCACGGCCAGGCGGGCCAAGGTCGACTTACCGGAGCCGGATTCTCCCACCAGTCCAAAGATCTCACCCTGTCGCACGCTGAGCGTCACGTGATCGGCGGCGTTGATGGGCTTCTTCGTCTTGCCGCGACGAGCCATGAAAGACACCGTGACGTCATTGAAGTACAAGATGGGGTCGGTCACGAGCGGCCTTGCGTCGCCACATCGTTGTGGAGTTGATCGATGTGAATACACGCGCTCGCTCGACCCGGCTGCGTCTCACGCAGCGCGAAGTTGCCCGACTGGCACTCGTCGGAGGCGTAGTCGCATCGCGGATGAAATGCGCAGCCGGCGGGCCAGTTGCCCAGGGTCGGCGCGTTGCCACGGATACCAGTCAGGTGGTCCACCACGGCATCGACGTCGGGCGTCGCGCGAGCCAGACCCTGGGTGTAGGGATGATCGGGATGCTGGAACACGTCGCTCACCGAACCACTTTCCACGATCGAACCGGCGTACATGACTTCGACGCGCTGGCACAGCTGCGCCACGACCGCGAGGTCGTGGGTGACGTAGAGCATGCTCATGCCCAACTCGTTCTTGAGCTGCACCAGCAGGCGGATGATTTGGGCCTGAATGGTGACGTCGAGCGCGGTGGTGGGTTCGTCGCAGAGGATCAACTTTGGTTGGCAGGCGAGGGCGGCGGCAATCATCACCCGTTGGCGTAGGCCGCCGGAGAGCTCGTGCGGGTACAGCGACAGCGTGTTTTCGGGATCGGGAATGCCCATGTGGCGCGCGAGGCTAAGCGCGTGCTCGGCGGCCTCGTTCTTGGACCACGAGTGCTTCGCCCGAGCCGCGTCCACAATCTGTTCGCCCACTTTGGCGATGGGATTGAGCGACGTCATTGGTTCTTGGAAGATCATGGTGATACCGGTGCCGCGAAGTCGATTGACCGTCCTCTTGGAGGCCTGCAAGAGGTCAACGCCTTCGAAGAGTATTCGGCCACTGGTGGCGCGAACTCCGGAGGGCAAGATACCCAGAATTGTGCGCAGGGTGAGGCTCTTGCCGCTGCCTGACTCGCCGACGAGACCCACGACCTCACCCGCGCCCACCTGAAACGAGACGTTGCGAACGGCGGGCACCGTCTTCTTGCTGCCCACCAGGGTGACGTCGATGCAGAGATCCTCGACCTGGAGCAGAGGTCCGGTCGATGAAGTTGTCGTCGTCACCGTCAGTTCCTTCCCAAGAGTTCATTGAGACCGTCGCCCAATAGAGACAGACCGAGCCCGGTGAGCACGACTGCGAAGCCGGGAATCGTGGTTAATTCCCAGTGAGTCGTCAGGAACTGCTGGCCGCTCGCCATCATTTCTCCCCAGTCCGGGGCGGGCGGGGGAATGCCGAGGCCGAGGAAGCCGAGGGTCACGATCGCCAAAATATCGTTGACGATATCGGACATCGCGAATACAATCGCCTGGGAGATTACGTTCGGCAAAATGTGGCGCATGATGATCCGCAGCGTCGAAAATCCCTGCAACTGGGCCGCCAGGATGAATTCTTGATTCTTCGCGACCAGCGTCGATCCTCTGACAATTCGTGCGTAGGAGATCCAACTGACGATGGTGATCGCAATGTAGATGCTGCTCGTCCCGGGTCCGAGTAGGAAGACGAGCAGGATCACCAACACGTAGAAGGGGAATGCCACCACGACATCGGCGATTCGCATGATGAGTGCGTCGAGCCACCCGCCGAGGTAACCGGCGAACGCCCCCAGTATGGTGCCGATGACGAAGGGAGCCAGCACGGCGATGAACGCCACGCTGAGGTCGGTGCGAGCGCCGTAGACGAGGCGCGTCCAGATGTCGCGACCCAACTGGTCGGTGCCGAGCCAGTGCGCGGCGCTGGGTCCCTGCAGATTGGCGAGCAGGTTGATGGTCGTCGGGTTGTACGAGGTCACCAAGGGGGCGAAGATTGCCAGGAGCACGATAATGCCGACGATCGTGCCGCCCGCGATCAACGTGACCGGCGGTCGACGAAACTTTCGACGACGCGCGCGAACGAGTGTGTCCGTCGTGACAGTCATCAGAGCCGTACCCGTGGATCGAGCAAGGCGTACGCCACGTCGGTGAGGAGGTAGACGAGAATGACCACCACGGAAAAGATCAGGGTGATTCCCTGAACGATCGGGAAGTCACGGTCAAGGATCGAGGCAATCATAAGTTGGCCCAGGCCGGGCAGGGCGAACACGGTCTCGATAATGACAGTACCGCCGACCAGGAACCCGATGTTGATGCCCAGCACGCTCACCGCGGAAATCGCGGCGTTGCGGAACCCGTAGCGCATCAACACAGTGCGAGCACTGGTGCCCTTGGCCCGGGCGAAGGCCACGTAGTCCGATCCCAAGGCATCAATCAGACTGGTGCGCAGACTGCGCAGCAGCATGGGCGCAATCGAAATGGCAATCGTAAGACACGGCAAGAACATGGAGTCCACGTGACCCCAGAATCCGTTGCCGTAGCCACCGACGGGAAACAACGGGAAAGTCAAACCAAAGAGAATGATCAGCGTCGTGCCAATCCAGAAGCTCGGCATCCCCAGGCCGGCCGTGCTGAAGAAGCGAATCAACTGATCGGTAAGCTTCCCTGACTTCACCGCCGCCCACGCCGCCAGGGGAACGGCGATAATCACGGACAACACGGCACCGCCGATCAGGAGGCTCAGCGTGACCGGGATACGTGACGAGATCAACGAGGTCACCGAGGACTGGTAGAAGAGGGACTCACCCAGATTGCCGTGGACGAGGCGATCGAGAAAGAGCCAGTACTGCACCGGGAGCGGACGGTCGAGGCCCCACTCCCCGTTAAAAGCCGCCACCGAGTTCTTCGTCGCGTGGGGACCAAGGAAGGTGTAGGCCGGACTGCCGGGAACCATATGAATTGAGAGGAAGACCAGCAACGTCACGCCGAGAGCGACCGGAACCATCAGCAGCAGACGTCGAGTGACGTAACGCAACAACACGAAAATCAGCCTCTCCGTGATCGAAGTACGAATTGCGAGGTAGGCGAGGGACTCGTCTGCACGGTCCCTCGCCTACCTCGTGGACTACTTACTCAGCCAGACGTTCTCCAGGTGGTAGTTCCCCGTGGGGAACACCGAGAAACCGTGCAGCTTGGTCGTGAATGAATAGGCGAACGGCTGGTAGAAGAGGTACGCCATCGGCGGGTCCTGGGCCAGGATTAGCTGAATCTGGTCGTAAATCTTTATACGAGCCGCTTGGCTGAAGACACCCTCGGCCTTGGTCACCAAACTGTCGACTTGAGGGTTGTTGTAGTTGGTGAATTCGGCGTGGGTCCCTTGAGCTCCCGAGCCACCGACGGCCGCGAAGGTCATGAGCTCATCGGGGTCGATGATGTCCGTCGTGTCGTAGAGGAACGACATTTGGAACTGCGAGGTCGACTGCAGTGTGTTCTCCTGTGCGCCATTGACTTCTTGCAAGGTCACCGTGATGCCGAGCGGGGCCAATTCAGACTGCACGATCTGGCCCATCGTCAATTCGTTCTGGTTACCCGAACCGACGAGCAGCTTGACCTTAAACCCCTTGGCGTACTTCGACAGCGCTATTTCTTTCTTGGCCTGGGCCAAGTTATACTGGAGGCCCGGGTTCTTGGGGTTGTAGTCCCACAGTGCCGGAGTCACCTGGGAGTTGGCGACCGTGCCGTGCCCGTACAGGACGGACTTCACGATGGCCGCGCGGTCGATTGCGAAGGAAATCGCGCGACGCACGTGCACGTCCTTGAAGAACGCGTACTGCTCGTTGAAACCGAGGAACTGGGTCCAACTCGACGGGAACAACTTGGTAGTGATGCCAGACTTGCTCTGTAGTTCGCTAATCTGCGACCATGCCGGGAATTCATCGATCTGGGCTGCACCGGATTCGAGTTGCAGCAATCGAGTGTTGTCGTCGGGCACCGTCACGAAATTAACGCCATTCAGGTAGGGCTTACCGGCCTGCCAGTAGTGGGTGTTCCTTACGAGCTTCAATTCGCTGCCCTTGAGCCACTGCTGCACCACGAAGGGTCCTGTGCCAATCGGGTGATTCCAGAAGGTCGTGGCAGACTCGCCCGCGAAGTTATTGGGAATGACACCGTTGGCGAACAAGGCCATGTCTGCTTGCAGCGGCGCCCACGGCGTCTTGGTGGTCACGACCACCTGGAACTTGCTGGGTGTCGTGATGCTGGCGATGTCGGAATTGATGAAGGTCCAAGGGTTGCTGGCCTTGGCGCCCACGCGCTCAATGGAGAACTTCGCGTCCGCCGAGGTCATCTCCTGGCCGTTGCTGAACTTCACACCCTGTCGAAGGTTGAAGGTCCATCTCAACTTGTTCGCCGACACCGAGTAGCTCGTCGCCATGTCGGGTACGAGCGACTTGCCATTCGGCGTGGCTGCGAACAGCGGCTCGAAGATGCTCTCATCGGCCCAGATGCTCTCGTTGTCGGTGACCTGTGTGGGGTCGAGCGACACGATGTCTTGAACGCGGTTGAAGGTCAACGTGCCGCCGCGCTGAATCGCAGTGTGGGCGATCATCTTGGCTCGCGCCACCGGAGTTCGGTTAGCCGCCCCGACAACGTTCGTCGTAGCGAGCGTGAGCACCGCTACCGTGGCGACCACAATCGTGGATCTACTGAACTTCATCTCTCCTCCTAATGGTGGTTAGCACGTTGCATCTCGGGCGACGAGCGGTCTAAATTATTGAATATTCTTATCACATCACTTCAGGCGCCTCTCCGCCCGAGACGGTGTTGCATCGCTCTCTCGTGACCCGACGCCAGCGCGTGGTGAGTGGGGCCTGCGCCGAGGAGTCGCCGCATTGTCGATGATCGAGTTCCAAATATCGGGCAACTCTGTCGGTGCTCGAATCCACCCGTTCATGATTCGATCCGACCACGAGATGGCGTCAGAAGTAACAAGTTTCTTCGCGATGGACGACCGGTCGGCGGGAATGCTAGACAACTACTTGGTCGACCGCGCTCGTCGGTCCGCTGAATAGAGGAAGCATGACGCACCAAGAGACGCCCTTTCAGCGGTGGGTGGCGGTATCCGAAAAGGAAGCAGACAAGGGTCGCCTAGAGATGGGAATCCCGATGCGCGACGGAGTCGAACTCGCGGCTGACATCTACTTGCCCCGGGGATATGAGGGCCAGTCGCTTCCCGCCATTGTGGAGGTGACGCCCTACAACAAGGACAACGTCACACTGATGTCGGGTGACGCGACGTTGTACCAGAACAACGGCTATATCTTCGTCGGAGTCGACTGCCGTGGCCGGGGGAAGTCTGAGGGTGAGTGGGCGGGATTCTCCGACGACGTCCCCGACACCCACGACGTCATCGAGTGGGTCGCCCGTCAGCCGTGGTGTAACGGCAAGGTGGGCACGACGGGGCTCAGTTACATGGGTTGGGTGCAGTGGGCGGCCGCGTCAACTCGACCGCCCCACCTGTGCGCCATGGTGTCGACGTCGGCGGCGGGCCGTTGGCAGCAGGAGATCCCCTACACCAACGGAATCTTCCAGCTCTACTTCGCGTGGTGGGCCTACATGACCCGTCGCCGTATCGACGAGGGATACGGTCTCGGCCAGATTGACTGGGACGAAGCCCTTCGCATCCTCCCCTTCAAGGACATCGGTCGCATCATCGACACTCCCACCACGACGTGGGACAACTTGGCGGACCGCGACACTCTGGATGACTTCTGGAAGAGCCTTCGATTCGACGATCGCTACGACCAGATAGACGTGCCTTGCTTGCACGTCACCGGCTGGTACGACCAAGAGGATCTCCTCGGTGCGATTCACCACTACCAGTTGATGATGGCCGACTCCCCGGCGCGCGACCGGCAGTATCTCATCGTTGGCCCCTGGAGTCACGTGAAATCGCGCAACCCCGACCGCTTCTATAGCGACATCGACCACGGTCCCGCGGCAGCGTGGGATATGGACGCGGAGCACCTCGCGTTCTTCAACTACTGGCTCAAGGGCATCGACAACGGCGTGGGCGATCTCGCGCGCGTCAGGATTTTTGAACCGGGCCGCAACGCCTGGCGCGAACCTGAGCACTGGCCCACCGCCACGATCTCACGAGAGATGTTCCTCTCCGAGGGAGCGCTCGTCGACACGCCACTGACGGCCCCCGGATCGCGCGCGTTCGACTACGACCCGTTGAATCCCTTGCCGACGGGTATTGACGTTCGCCTGTATCCGTTCGAAGACGTACCCCTCGACCAGACCGCCAACGAGGCGCGCGCCGATATCGTCGCCTTCACCAGTGAGCCCGTCAGCGAGGACGTCGTCCTTTCCGGTTGGCCCCACCTGGTCTTCTTCGGCGCCACCGACGGCGACGACACCGACTGGCACGTGAAGATCACCGACGTCGACTCGGCGGGAGTATCGCGACGCGTGACGCAAGGTTGCCTACGCGCGGCGTGTCGCACCTCGCTCGAAAGTCCGACTGCGGTGACGCCGGACGACGTCCTCGAATACGACGTAGAGCTGTGGCCGACTCATCACGTCTTCTTGCCGGGCCATTCAATCCGCGTCACCGTGACCAGTAGCGACTTCCCTTGGTACGCGCGCTCCATGAATCGTTTCGGACCCGTCCGATTCCAGGATGAGCCACGCGTGGCGCGCAATACCGTGTACTTCGGCGGCGACTACCCCTCGCGGTGCATTCTGCCCCTCGAAATTGTTGGCGACGATCAATGAGCGATATCACGCTGGCGTTTCCGGCATTCGTCATCCCGGACACGGTGGAGACCCCGGCAGTCTGCGTCGTCGAATCGACGATGCAGCGCAATATTGAGCACATGGTCAGCGCGCTGGGAGCGCTGGACGTCGGGTGTCGACCTCACGCGAAGAGCCATAAGAGCATCGAGATCGCCCAACGCCAAATCGAAGCCGGGTGCATCGGGCTCACCACGGCCACGATTGGCGAAGCCGAGGTATTCGTCGAGGGCGGTATCACCGACATTTTCATTGCCTACCCCCTCTGGTTCACTTCCGAGAAGGCGCGGCGGGTGAGCGCAATGCTCGAGCGTGCCGCGGTCACTGTCGGCGTGAGCTCGCGAGCCGGCGCTGAAAATCTGGTTCACTTCATGAGGGGCAGCTCTCTTCGTATCGCTGTCGAACTCGAGAGCGGTGAGATCCGCACCGGCGTCGCAACTGTGGCCGAGGCGCTGTCCATCGCGGCCGTCGTCCGCGATGGCGGTCTGGCCCTCGTGGGCGTCTTCGCCCACGGCGGCCACTCGTACGCAGGGGGCGACATGATTGCCACGGCCGCCCACGATGAATCTCGAGTGCTCCTAGAGACATCGCGCGCATTGCGTGACGAAGGCTTCGGCGTCACCCTGGTGAGTGCCGGCTCCACGCCAACCGCGCTGTTGAGCGCGGTACCGGGCATCACGGACGAACGGCCCGGAACATTCGTCTTTGGCGACCGTCAACAATCCGTCCTCGGTGCGCACCGCCCCGAAGATGTGGCGCTCTTCGTCGCCGGCACGGTGGTGCAGGTATCGGCCCCCTACTTCGTCGTCGACGTCGGCGCCAAGTCGCTCACCAAGGACTTGCCCAAGACGGTCGAGGGCTACGGCGCGCTGCCCGCCTACCCCCGGGCAATCGTCGAACGCGTCTACGACCATCACGGGGTCGTCCACGCTCGAGGAGGTGCTATGCCCGCCGCCGGCGAGCGAGTGGCTATCATCCCCAATCACGTGTGCCCGATTACCAACCTGACCCGTGAACTCGTCATGCTGAGTGACGACGGCGTCGAGACCGCACGCTGGCCCATTGACGCCAGCCTGCGCAACAGCTGAACCGCGCCACCTGTTCCACGTCAGCCTTCGACGGGCAGGACCAGTTGCGTGGGGAAGTCACGGCCGATGTCGAAATCATTGCTTTCAGGTGGGGTGGGCGCTGCGAGGGCGCTGCCCGCTGGATCCCGCCTCCGTAACTCAGCCTGGTCGTACTCACCACGCCGTTGCACCAGGGCTGCGCCGTCACCCACTCGGCGCTTGGTCTCGAATCGGTCATCGCGAACCCTTCACCCTTCTTCACCACGGGCGACATCGCCGTTACATATCCGTCGGATCTGTTCAACGCACCGGGCTGAAGGGATCCAGCACCGGAGAACGTAGACCGGTGGCAATCAATTGTGCGAGCAGTTTTCCGGTAACCGGGCCTAGAGTCATCCCCCACATACCATGGCCCCCAGCCACGTAAATGTTGGTCGCGTTGGTTCCGCCGATCAAGGGCATACCGTCACTGCTGACCGGCCGGGGCCCGACCCAGACATCAGTTATCTTGTCCCACCGCACTCCGTCCAGCATGGGGCGGCTCGCTTCGATGAGGTTGTCCACCCGATCACAATTGATTGGAGCCGACGCCGGTCGGAACTCCATCGTCCCGCCGATGCGCAATCCACCGCGATAGGGCGTACAGGCGATCCTTTTGGCGGGGAGATAGACCGGTGCGGTGACCGGTTGTTCGGTAGGCACCGAAAAGGAATATCCCCGTCCGGCGCGGACCTGCGTACGCACCCCGAGTCGAGACCCCAGCTCGCCCAGCCACGCTCCCGTCGCGAGTACCACCGCGTCGCTGGTGTGGTCGCCACCCTTACTACCCACGACCACGCCGTTCGATGAACTCGTCACCGACGTGACGTTGGTGTTCGTCAACATCTTGGCCCCGCGCGCTCGGACCTGGTCAGCCAGCGCGCGCACGAAGTCACCCGGATCGATGTAGTACTGATCCTCAATCGCCACGACGTAGTGGGCGGCACCGGAGATGATCGGCTGCAGTTGGTGAATTTCCGAGAGAGGAACTTCACGAACCTGCAGCGTCTGGCCTACGCGGGCCAGCTGTTCAACTTCGTGAAACAACGGCCGCGCCTGTTCGGCATTTTCGTAGGCGGCGAAAATGGGCTGTGCGTGTGTCGGCGACTTCACCCCCGCGGCAGTGAGTTCATCGAACGCCCCCAGCGCCATTGCATTGATCGGCACATACTTCCTCATCGCGACGTCCCATTGACGCGAAGTGCAAAAGGTGGCGAAGCGCGACAAGAAGCGCCACAGGCCGGGGTCGAAACGAGGCGGTATGTACAGCGGAGAGTGCGAGTTGAACACGGAGCCGACAGCGTGGCGTAGAACGCTCGGTTCGGGCAGTGGCGTCGCCAGCCCAGGCGACAGCCATCCAGCATTACCCCACGACGCTCCTAGGCCAATGTCACTGCGCTCCACCACCGTAACGTCGATACCGTATTCCTGGAGGTGCCAGGCGGTGCTCAAGCCCACGATGCCCGCACCAATCACAATGATTTGATGAGGGGATGGCGAAGTCACGAAAAGTTACTCCCTGTTCACGCCGTCATGACGCGATGCACCCCACACAGCGCGCACCGTCGAGCCTGGCGGCTGGTCAGTGAAATTCCTGGTCATTGGAGGCCAGATTACCGCACATTGCCGGTGTCACTGTTGCCGCGCCGCGCCGCCACGCCCCGCGACGGCTTCGCCCATCGCAGGTCTCACCGTATGGGAGGGCTTCCGCCGCCCCCAGTCACGGCATCGGTGACGAGGGGCGACAGGCCGTTCTCGTCTAGCGACCAAGGTAGGACCGCTCGACACGCTCGCTCAGTGCGCACACGACCTCGTAGTTGATCGTGCCGTATTTCATGGCCACTTCCTCCGCGAAAATCCTTTCGGACCCACTGCCGCCGATCAGTATGACCTCGTCGCCCACGCGAACATCCGACGTCGTTCCCAGATCAACCGCGAGGCAGTCCATGCTCACGTTGCCAGCCACCGCACGGCGCTGACCGCCAATGAGGACTTCAATGGAACTGTCGAGAACCCGTCGCACGCCGTCCGCGTAGCCAATGGGGACGGTCGCAATATTCGTGGGGCTTAGCGCCGTGAAGGCACGCCCGTACCCGACGCTGTCACCAGGCTCCATGAGCGCGATCTGGGCGACATAGGACGTCAGTTCGAGTGCCGGAAGCAACTGCCAGTCTCGGGGGTCATGCTGGTAGGGATCCAAGCCGTAGAGGGCGATGCCGCAGCGCACCATATCGAAGTGCGCCCTCGCGTCACGTAGGGTGGCGGCGGAGTTGGCGGCGTGGACAATCAGATGAGGGTGCGCCCGGCGAAGCTCGCCGACCACTGCGCTGAAACTGGAAAGTTGTTCGTCAAAGAAATCACTTGACGTCTCGTCCGCATTGGCGAAATGGGTCATGAGGCCGGTGAGCCGCAAGGCAGGTAGCGCCTCTATCAGTGTCGCAATTTCCACCGCGGCCGCAAGTCCTCGAGCTCCCCATCGACCCATCCCCGTGTCGAGTTTGATGTGCACGGCCATTTCTCGTCCGGACGCTACCGCCGAAATGTGACGCACAAAATCCGGCGTCCAGGCGACCAACTCGGCCCGGGAGTCGATGGCGATCGCGAGGCCATCCTCATCGAGCGGCCCGAGGACCAGGATGGGTACATCCGCGTGATCCTGGCGCAACTCGGCGGCCTCGTGAGCCGTGGCCACGGCCAGCCACGTGGCGCCACCCGCGAGGGAGGCTTGCGCCGCTTGCCGGGCGCCGTGACCGTATCCGTTGGCCTTGACCACAGCGCACAGTTTCGTGGATGGTGCGAGGTGGCCGCAAAGGGTTCGTGCGTTGCGCTCGATTGCCGTCACGTCGATGGTTGCTCGGGCGCGTCGCGACATATCCGAAATTCAAGTTACTACTGTTGACATATTGATTGGCCTTTACGCTCGATTGCGACCCCAGGACTCACTCGGGGACCGGACCCCGAGCGAAGCGCGACCGTGCTCGCAATGACTAAACCGCAGCCTGAGTGTCAACGGCTGAGGGGAGGTCGTCACGGCCAGTTGCCTCCACGGTCCCCACCATTTCAATCGCCAGTCGAATATTGCGGAACTCGGCCGCCCGATTTGAACCCACACATATCACCGAAGGTCCAAATGCGTCTCAACTTCGTCTAGCTGCGGAGCGAGGGTTGGGTTCTCATCAATGGTGCTCACGAAGCGCCAAAACCACAAAGCTTCAACTACATATTCGAACTAAATGTGCATTGACGAGGTCCATATACTGCTGAATTTTGCTTGTCTCCTTTAACTTCCCAAGATGAGAACGCGAGTTCGATTCCCGTCGCCCGCTCCAAGCACTTCGGAACAACAATTCCAAATCTTTTGATCTAAGTTTTTTGTTCTTGCTGCGGACAGTAGTCTACTCTCCACAACTGACCGCAACATCAAGTGCAGAGCAAATCTGGCGCATTCGCCCGTCGCTGAGACGTCCNNAGGTTACGAATCGTCGTTGTGCACGGTGCAATCAACGTTCGCCGCAGTCTTGGGATGGCCGCGTCGCGAGAAATCACAACCACAGGTCTTCTTTGAATCTCGGGCAACTCGCACCACCAGACTTCGCCCCTTAGCGGCATGGGGGTCACGAGGCAGCTACACCAGCACGAAACGCAGCGAGGCTGCCCCATTCATCTGAATCGTCAATCGGGAATTCGTCGTATGCAACGTAGGCAGCGTCAATCTCACTCGCACGGTTTCGAGCGACGAGCGCGCCGAGGGCCTCGTCGAGCAGCGTGGCATCATTTGCGCTGGAACGCAGGCGCCGAGCTTCGGCTAATAGGTCACCATCGACCGTCGTGCTTACTCGTACCCTGCTCATGCCATAACTATAGCATACTTATGCCCGTATTCCCAGCTGAGAACGCGAGTTCGATTCTCGTCGCTCGCTCCATCGATTTTCGTCCAACAAGCAATCATTTCAAGCACTTTTGAATGACGGTGAGTGAGCGCAGTTGACCGAGGTTGACTGCAAGTGTCCTCTGTGAAGTCACAGTAGGTGCCCAAAACGGCGCGCCGCAACGTCTCGATTCCGAGAAGAGAGAGGACGACGGTGCGGCACTCGATTCGAAGCCGGGCAATGTATCTGCAATGGGGCCAACGGATTTGATTGGTAATCATCACTTGGTCCACTGGACCAAGTGGCGCTGCGAGCCCGAGACCATGCCGCATCGGCGACGTTGCTTGGGCATTCGGCGCGAACGACCAGCGCGCGATCTCCGCCTACCGTGAGTCGCTCCTCGACAAGGGACTCATATGGAGCCCACGACGAGGTCGGGTCGAGTTCACCGTCCCCCTCTTCGACGACTGCCTGAGAGAGAACCACCCCATCGAGTGACCGACCGACGACGCCGAGGTGACTTCACCTAGTCGTGGACTCAACGATGTCCCTTTCGTGCGGACGTGGCGCGGCAGTCGTCCACCTCGTCACTCGATCGCCTCGGCGGCGATGCCGGCGGCAACGTACTCGCTCACCCTCAGGGACTCCACGACCGCGTCGACCTCGGCGCCCATCAAGATGGCCAGACCAGACAGGTACAACCAGAAGATGAGGATTGCGACGCCAGCGAAGGCGCCGTAGGTCGATCCGTACGATCCGAACTTCGACGTGTAGAGCGAGAAGCCCAGCGACACCAACGCCCAGGTCAGCGTCGCGACCACGGCACCCGCACTCGTCCAACGCCACCGGGATCGACGATTGGGCGCGAGGAAGTAGACCACCGACAACAGCAAGTTCATGAGGGCCAATGCCACCACCCAACGAAGGGCGTCCCATGAGGCCGTGAAGAGGCCACCGTGGATCGGCACGACGTCGCGGAACAGTCGACCCAACGGCGAGCCGAAGACCGCCAACGCTGAGGCCGCACCTCCGAGGACCACCGAGCTGGCCAGCAGCGGGAGGGCGACCAGGCGACGGACGAGGAACGTGCGGTCCGTAGGCAGGCCGAAGGCCATGTCCAAGCCCTCCTCCACGACCACCATCCCCGACGTCGAGCTCCACAACGCGACGAAGCTCGCCACCACCGTGGTGGCGAGGCCCTCACTCGCGTGTCGTTGGGCGTTCGTGAGCGACTGGGTCAGGACGGAGGCCGCGCCCGACGGCAACGCCACCGTCACGCCGTGTATGAGGTTGGTGATGACGTGATGAGGGATCGTCACGAGTGACGCGACCCCCAGCAGCGCAATGATCAGCGGGAAGATCGACAAGAACCACCGATACGCGAACGCCCCCGCCGCGACCGTCACCCGATCCCCCTTCATGCGGGCGAAGACGAGACGCGAGATCACCGCCCCACGCGCGACGAGCGTTTCGACCTCCACGGCGACCTTGTCATCCACGATGACCTCGGCGCTGTTCCGTGACGCGTAGCGAAGTCGATCGACGACGAGACATCAGCCATCCCTTCTCTCGCAATCGAGCCACCATATCGCTCCTCGTCACACGAACCCACACTCTCCGCAGTGATTCGGCGAAATACTGATCACCTCTCCGACGTCGTCATGTGAGAAGAGGCCGCCGTCAGGCCCGTCGTGGTCGGACTCCGCTCAAAGATCAATTGGGAACGCCAACTCTGGTTCCTCGGGGTGCCCATAGAGTGCCCGCGACTGAGCTCACAGGGGAATCGGAATGAGGTCATACGAATTGATCAAGATGCTTATGTTCCCATTCGTCGCAATCTAACCGCCCTTCCAAACTGAGAACGCGAGTTCGATTCTCGTCGCCCGCTCCAGGGATTAACGCGATGATTTCCGTTGCGACCTGGTGCTAGTGACCCACCACTTACGGCCAACAGGGCTCGCTACATTTTGAGCCGTCGGCGACCATTGGGATACCTTGAGTCGCAAATGAGCGCGCGATTACTCCGCGGATCCTTGCGCCGTCGTAGTTCAGTGCCACATTCGAGAAGCGATACTCGTTTTTGCTTGCTCCTTGCTTCGTCGTTGGGCGAAAATACTGATCCTGTCGACGCGTTAAAAGTCCACTGCGATTGAGAAGCTCGTCAAACACGGCTGCTCAGATATGGGAACTTCGACGCAACTTTCGGGCGAAGCACTCAATGCACTGAGAGCGCTTTGTTCCACGACGGAATTATGTCGCTCACCGGTGTCGCTAACACGTCGTGCAACAACCCGCCGTAGACGGCTCGAAAGTCCGTCGTGACTTTGAGGTTTCCGTTGACGTCAAGGTGCTTCAACGGTGGCTGCTCTTCGTACAGACCACCCTTGACCCTATTGCCGATGAGGAGCACCGGCGCCGACGTGCCGTGGTCCGTACCGTCACTGGCGTTGGACTGCACGCGGCGACCGAACTCTGAGTAGATCATGACCGTCACGTCCGTGGAACGGCTCCCCTCGCTGATCTTCGCCATGAACGCGCCGATCGCCGCGTCGACCTCCGCCAGTAGCGCGTTCTGATCGCCCTGCTCGCCCGTGTGTGTGTCGAAGGAACTCAAGTTCACTTCCCACACCCGCGTGGGCACGTTGGCGTTGATCAGCGCGGACACCAGCGAAAGCTGTTGACCAATCCACGAGCCCGTCGGCGACTTGGGAATGTGCGGCCCAATTCGATGGGCAGTGGAGAAGAGGTCAGTAATCGACGACGCGGCGGCGGCCTCCAGCGCAACGTCGGAAGAAGATGAATGGCCCAGACGTGGCAACACCGACGCCACCGGACCCGACGGCAACTGGATGCCACCAACGTCCACCATGGACGCGACGCTCTTGACTCCGACGAATGCGGGGGGCAAGGTCGATCCGACGCCAATGGCGTTGAAAGGGCTGTGGGGCTGCTGGTCGAGCCAGCGACCGATCCATCCCGATGACAAGCCCGTGAGCGACGCCGATTGCCAGATGGCCATGGAGGAGAAGTGCGAGAGGTTGGGGTTGGGATAGCTCACCCCTTGCACGATCGCCACCTTGCGTCGCTTGTAGAGCGCGCTGATCGAGGGCATAGATGAATTGAAGGCGAGCGAGTCCGTGAAGGGAATCAATTGCGAATGCGACAGTGCGATATTCGAGCGAGCGCGTTCGTAGTGCGGATCAGTGAAGGGCACGACCGTGTTCAGGCCGTCGTTGCCGCCGTAGAGCGTCACCAACACGAGAATCGGTGTCTTGGCAGCCAAAGGCGAGTCACTCGCCGCGCTCGCCAAGGATTCCAGTGAGAGCTGGGCGGTCATCGCCGCGAAGAGGCTGGCTCCCATCCACTGCAGGAACCGCCGTCGGTCGAATTCACAGTTGATCATGCGCTCACCATGTACTCCGGGCTGAGTATCGCCGCGAGAGCCAACTCCGAGGGCGTCGCGAGCGCCAACGTCAGGGCGTTGGCGGTGCGCCCCGACCACTCGGCGACACCAAGCCAATCAGCGCACGCCTGGACCATGTTGAGTGGTTGAACCGAGAGCGGCGCGAGATCGCCCTTGGCCACGATGTTCTGCGCCAGTTCGAACCGGTACTGGAACGCGACGCCGTTGAGCCACGCCTCCCCGTAGGTCCACCCTCCGACGTTGGGTGGGTTGAAAGGAACTTGGCCCATCTGCGACAGCAACCACTGGGTGTCGCCCGCGTTCAACGTCGACGGGCGCACCTTGAGAGCTCGACATGCTCCGACAAACCATTCGACGGGCGATTTCACCAATGCGTTGGCTGGATCGGTCCACGCCGATGAGTGCACGAGGGCGCTGACGAGAGACGATATGTCACGTTTCGCGAAACTTCCCGCGAGCGACGCAGGTGGCGTCGTCGAGCCCGAAACGAAGCGGAACCACAGGCGATCCGTGATGAACTGGACATTGTCATTCCTCGACACCACCAACTTGGCCAGACTTTCGCCGTTGAATACCCCCGTCGCGCCCAAGATGCCCAAGGGGACCGAGAAGTGCTCCTTGGGATTGAAGGTGACTGTTCCGTTGGACTGGTCGGTGGAGTAACCCGTCAAGGCGAGCGCCGCCGCGGCGACGTCGTTTTGCGTGTACCTGTTCACCCCGAGCGTCATGAGTTCCATGAACTCACGGGCCAAGTTCTCGTTGGGCGCCTGGACGTAGTTCTCGTTGTTGTTGAGCCACACGTTGAGAGCGCCGTCGACGACCATCTCCTGCGCCATCGCCTCGAAATTGCTCATAGCGTGACTGCGCAGAGTGCTGTTCTGCTTCTTCATGGTCAGTGGATACGTGACGGCGGATATCGACGTCGCCCAATGCCCATGCCAGAACCACGTCATGCGTTCGGTCAAGGGAAAGTGCGCCGCGACCATGCGATCGAGCCACCACATCACCAAATCTGTGCTGTCCTTCTCGATCCTCTTCCAAAATGCGTTCGATTTGGCAGCATTATTTCCCGAAGGAGAATTGCCGAGGTCTCCGAGGACCAGTTCCTTGATCGTGCCGATTCCCGGGTCGTGACGGCCATGCACTAGCACCGTCGACTGGGTGGCCTCAAGTCCACGTGCCAAGAGGTCCTTGTATTGACCAGGTGTGGGTCCGAAGTTGAAGCGGTGTAGCAGGCGTGCGGTGGCGAGACGTTGTTCGTATAACGGTGTTAGTCTCACTCACGAAATGTACAATGGCAATCTTCGTCGTTGGGGCGAATCTCGTGACAATTCGAGAGTTTTGTGAAGAAATTGGGAAAGCGTTGAGCCTCGGCCCGCATCTGCCACGCCGCGTTCGCGTTATCGAGGCCATTGACTTCGGCCGGTATCTGCCGATTCGAGAAGGCAACGAACGTGTGAACGCCGCCCAAAAAACCGCGAAGTCAGAGGGGCGAATCAACATACCGCGAGGGCCATTTTGTCTCCGCACACGACGGTCGACGATTAGCTTCCCGCGCTGAGAACGCGAGTGCGATTATCTTTGTCCGCCCCAAGTGGCTACAGCTACTGATGTCTGAGGTGAGGAGCTGACGTGTTGCTACTCCATCGAATTCCTCACTCGTGGAACCTTCGACACCGCGGGACTTCCCTCTAGGTAATAACGCGACAAACGCTCGCGACCTCTCGAGATCCCGACACGTGGAGAGGACAACACGGCGCCGACTAGCGGTTCGTGGACCAAATCAAAGGTGATCCGAGCATCCGACCCACAACAGTCTCGCCCGTTGTCGTCGCCCGTCACGTTGAGTGCATTCGTTAGGTTCCCCGGGCCCCTCAGTAGTCGAGAAGAATTGGCTGTGGATGGAATGAGCAATTCACCGGACACAAGTTCCGCAGCGCGAAGAAGAACCGCGCTCGCCACGTCGCTTCCCTGCGTCACCACGTTCATGCACCAATGCACCCCATAACTTCGATAGACGTAGAGACAGCCCGCCGGGCCAAACATGGTCGAATTTCGTGGAGTCCTTCCCCGAAAGGCGTGCGAAGCCGGATCGTCGTCACCGCCGTAGGCCTCGCTCTCCACAATGCGCACAGTCACGGCCTCGTCGCGCGAGCACACCAGCATCATGGTGCCAATGAGATCGCGAGCCACATCGTCGGGAGGGCGATTGAAGAACGATCGACTCAGTAATTCTCTCGTCATTAGTACGTCCCTACAGCACGCGTCACTCGCCGACTCCCCTGACACCCACCCCCGAACCATTTCGCTGAGCGAGAACCACCATAATCACCGCGCCAAATGGTTGCCGCAAGAAGACAACTACTCGCGGACGCGCAAAGTGGCTCGCCGTGCCCCCGCTGGTATTAGTCCAATTCTGTACAAAGTCCAGAATTGGGGTAATGTCGTGGCGTGACTCTGACCCCGGCCAACTCACTGCGTGAACACGGCCTTCAGGCAACGGCGCAGCGATTGGCCGTTCTGAGCGCGGTGTCGAGTCGGCCCCACATCACGGCCGACGACGTAGTTGAAATTGCCAGCGTCGAAATCGGGACCATCTCGCGCCAAGCGGTGTACGACGCCTTGGCTGTCCTGGTGAATAAAGGCTTGATTCGACGTATTCAACCAGTGGGATCCCCGGCCCGCTACGAGGACCGGATCAATGACAATCACCACCATTTGATTTGTCGGATCTGTGGTCGAGTGGTCGACGTCGATTGCGCGGTGGGATCCGCCCCCTGTCTCACGGCAGACGATGACATGGGTTACGAAATCGACGAGGCCGAGGTCGCGTATTGGGGTCGTTGCCCCGAGTGCCAAGTCGACGGCGCAGCGGCGACTGATTTTCTCCCACCGAACCAACGACGCCGCAGCAATTCCATCACCGCAACACAAGATATTTGAACCAACCAACTTTTAGGAGAATTCCCGTGTCCGACGTATTTCCCACCGAAAAAACCGAGAACAAGGAAGTCAGCCGGGAGGTCGAAAGCAAGTGTCCCTTCGCGGGCGGCGCCAACACCTCCGCGGCGGCCAGTCAGCCGAACGCGCAGTGGTGGCCCAACCAGCTCAATCTCAAGCTTCTTCACCAGAACTCGTCCCTGTCCAATCCAATGGACGATGACTTTGACTACGCCGAGGAGTTCTTGACCCTGGATCTCGGCGCCGTGAAGAAGGACATCGAAGCGGTCATGACCACGTCGCAGGAATGGTGGCCCGCGGACTACGGCCACTACGGTCCGTTCTTCATCCGCATGGCGTGGCACGGTGCCGGCACGTACCGCATTGGTGACGGTCGCGGCGGAGCTGGCTCGGGCGCGCAGCGCTTCGCCCCCCTCAACAGTTGGCCCGACAACGTGAACCTCGACAAGGCGCGCCGGTTGCTCTGGTCGGTGAAGCAGAAGTATGGCCGAAAGATATCGTGGGCCGACCTCCTGATTCTCACCGGCAACTGCGCCCTCGAGTCGATGGGATTCACGACGTTCGGCTTCGCGGGCGGACGCCAAGACGTATGGGAACCCGAGGACGCGACCTTCTGGGGACCGGAAACCACGTGGCTCGGCGACGAGCGTTACAAGGGTGAACGCGAACTCGATAACCCCCTCGGCGCCGTTCAGATGGGTCTCATCTACGTCAACCCCGAAGGCCCCAACGGCAATCCGGACCCGCTCCTCGCCGCCACTGACATTCGAGAGACCTTCCTTAGGATGGCGATGAACGACGAGGAGACCGTGGCGCTGATCGCCGGCGGGCACGCCTTCGGAAAGACCCACGGCGCGGCCGATCCCAATGAGTATGTCGGCCGTGAGCCCGAGGGTGCTCCCCTGGCGGAGCAGGGCCTGGGATGGAAGAACACGTACGGCACCGGCAATGGCGACGACACCATTTCTAGTGGACTCGAGGGCGCCTGGACCACCAGTCCGGTCAAGTGGAGCAACAACTTCTTTGACAACCTCTTCAACTTCGAATGGGAGCTCGCCAAGAGTCCCGCCGGCGCGCACCAGTGGAAGCCGAAGGACGGCGCGGGAGCCGGTACCGTACCCGACGCTCACGACGCGTCCAAGACCCACGCACCCACGATGCTCACGACGGACCTCGCACTGCGATTCGACCCGACGTACGGTCCGATCTCGAAGCGATTTCACGAGAACCCACGGGAGTTCGCCGACGCATTCGCCAAGGCATGGTTCAAGTTGACGCACCGCGACATGGGTCCGTACGTCCGCGGACTGGGTGCGTTGGTCCCGGCGGAGCCGCAGATCTGGCAAGACCCGGTGCCCGCGGTCGCACACGAGTTGATCGGTGCCAAGAAGACGGCCGAGTTGAAGAGCAAGATTCTGGGCTCGAACCTCACCATCTCCCAATTGGTCTCGACCGCGTGGGCGTCGGCCTCGACATTCCGGGGTACCGACAAGCGCGGCGGCGCCAACGGCGCGCGGATCCGACTGGCTCCCCAGAAAGATTGGGAAGCAAACGACCCGGCCGAACTCGCGAAGGTCCTCGAGACTTTGGAGAACATCCAAAGTGACTTCAACGCCTCCCAGAACGGTGCGAAGGCGGTGTCGCTGGCCGACCTCATCGTGCTGGGCGGATGTGCGGCAATCGAACAAGCGGCGAAGAACGCGGGCTACGACGTTGAGGTTCCCTTTGCACCGGGTCGTACCGATGCGTCACCGGAACAGACCGACGTCGAATCCTTCGCCGTGCTCGAACCGAC
>PLEI01000108.1 GCA_003136415.1 Acidimicrobiaceae bacterium
GTGGTGGCGTCGAG
Source organism: Acidimicrobiaceae bacterium (assembly GCA_003136415.1). Taxonomy (GTDB): domain Bacteria; phylum Actinomycetota; class Acidimicrobiia; order Acidimicrobiales; family RAAP-2; genus RAAP-2. Next base: position 15 of record PLEI01000108.1, read on the forward strand.
GTGGGTGAACGTCGTGAACGGTGCCGGGTCGGTGTAGTCGTCCGCGGGCACGTAGACGGCCTGTAGTGAGGTGATCGAACGGCCACGCGTCGAGGTGATGCGCTCCTGGAGCTCGCCCATCTCGTCGGCCAAAGTGGGCTGGTAACCCACGGCGCTCGGCATGCGACCGANNCCCGGCGGCTCGTCCATCTGACCGTAGACCAGAGCGGTCTTTTCAATAACACCGGACTCGCGCATTTCCAACAGCAGGTCGGTGCCTTCGCGGGTGCGCTCACCCACGCCGGCGAAGACCGACACACCCTCGTGCTGCTCAGCCACCCGGCGAATCATCTCCATGATCAAGACGGTCTTGCCGACACCGGCACCGCCGAACAGACCGATCTTGCCACCCTGCACGTACGGGGCGAGGAGGTCGATGACCTTGATTCCGGTTTCGAACATCGTGGCGCGCGGCTCGAGCTGGTCGAACGCCGGCGCGTTGCGGTGAATCTCCCAATGGTCCTCGACCGGACCGATGTCGTCAGTGTCGAGGGGCTGGCCAATCACGTTGAACACGTGGCCGAGCACCGCGTCGCCAACGGGCACGGTGATGCCGCGACCGGTCTGGCGCACCACGGCTCCGCGTACTAGTCCGTCGGTCGGCTTCATGCACACGCAACGCACGCGGCCTTCACCGATCTGCTGAGCGACCTCTCCGGTCACCGTCACGGTGACCCCGTCAATGACGATGTCCATCTCGACGGCGTGGTTGATCTCGGGCAGCGAGTGCGGCGGGAATTCAACGTCAACGACGGGTCCGGCAATCGCGACGACGCGACCCGTTTCCAGTGCAGTCTTTTCAGGAGCGATGGTCATTTGTTTCTCACTTTCCCGAGCGGAGCGCTTCCGCGCCGCCCACGATTTCCATAATTTCAGTAGTAATCGAGTCCTGTCGGGCTCGGTTCATAATTCGCGACAAAGTTTGGCTCAGATCGTCCGCGTTCTCCGTGGCCGCGGCCATTGCCCGCTGTTGGGACGTGTGAAATGACGCCGCGCCCTCGAGGAGCGCGGAGAAGATTTCGCTTTCGAGCGCCCTAGGAGCCAATTCGGTGAGCAACCGCTCGACCTCGGGTTCGAATTCGGTGTAGCCCTTGAGTCCGGTCGATTTCTCCACCTCGAGGTCGGCGGGCATCGCCAGGGGCAGCAACTGTTCGGATTCCACGCTCTGGCTTCCCGCCGAGTGAAAACGGGTCGAGACCAGAAAGACCTGCTGGGCTTCGCCCGCGATGAAGGGCGCCGCCAAAGTGCTGGCGACGACGCGGGCGTCGGCGAAGCTCGGACGATCGAGGAAACCAGTGAAACTCTCCTCAACGTCCAGGTCGCGGAAACGGAAGTAGGCCGGCGCCTTCTTTCCTGCGGTGAAGAGGCGCACCCTCGTCCCCTGGTGCTGGAGCATGTGCACGAGGCGCTCACCCGCGCGCAGTGCCGAGGAGTTGTAGGGTCCCGAGAGGCCGCGGTCCCCCACCACTACCAGCACGATGGCGGTATCGACCTTTTCGGGGGTCGCCAACATCTTGCGCGCCGCCGCGGGGTCGGCCGAGGCCGCCTCGCGGATGATGCGCTGCATGCCCTGACGGTAGGGGCGGTTCGCGGTAATGCGCGCCTGGGAGCGCGCGATCTGGGACGCCGCGATGAGTTCCATCGCCTTAGTGATCTTTCGTGTGGCCTGCACCGACTTGATACGTCGACGCAGAATCCGTTCTTGTCCACCGGCCATCGCTACTCCCTTCTCGCTCGATCGTCTCGGTACTTAGTTGGTGACTGCGAAGCCGTCAAGAAATGACTTGAGGGCGGCGTCCAGCGTCGTGGCGTCGGGCATGGTGCCCGTGGAACGAATGTGATCGAGCAAGTCGGCGTGCGTGGCGCGGAACGTCGTCAAGAGCTCCTGCTCGAAACGACGGACGTCCGCCACTGGCACGGTGTCGAGCCAACCCTTGGTACCCGCGTAGATAATGACGCACTGCTCTTCGACCGGCACCGGAGCGTTAAGGCCTTGTTTTAGAAGCTCGGTCAGCCGATAACCACGGTCCAGCTGCGCCTGGGACGACTTGTCGAGCTCGGAGCCAAAGGTGGCGAACGATTCGAGGTCGCGGAACTGCGCGAGGTCGATCTTCAGAGTTCCCGCGACGGACTTCATGGCCTTGATCTGGGCGGCACCACCGACGCGCGACACCGAGTTACCCACGTTGATCGCCGGGCGTACACCGGAGTAGAAGAGGTCGGACTCGAGGAACACCTGACCGTCGGTGATCGAGATCACGTTCGTCGGGATGTACGCCGAGATGTCGCCGGCCTTGGTTTCGATGATCGGCAGAGCCGTCAGTGAACCGCCACCGAGGTCGTCGCTCAACTTCGCGGCACGCTCGAGCAAACGGCTGTGCAGGTAGAAGACGTCACCCGGGTACGCCTCGCGACCCGGCGGGCGGCGCAGCAATAGCGAGATCTGACGGTAGGCCTCGGCCTGCTTGGACAAGTCGTCGTAGACGACGAGCGCGTGCTGGCCCTTGTCCATCCACTCCTGACCAATGGCGCATCCGGCGTAGGGCGCGAGGAACTTGAAGGGTGCGGGGTCACCGGCGGAGGCCACGACGACGACCGTGTACTCCATCGCACCGTGGTCCTCCAGGGTCTTGACGGTCTGGGCGACCGAGGAGTTCTTCTGGCCGATGGCGACGTAGATGCACTTCACGCCCTGGCCCTTTTGGTTCAAGATGGTGTCGATGGCGACCGTGGTCTTGCCAGTCTTGCGGTCACCGATGATCAACTCGCGCTGGCCGCGACCGATGGGCGTCATGGCGTCGATAGCCTTGATACCGGTCTGTAGCGGTTCGCAGACCGGCTGGCGGCCGATAATACCGGGAGCCTGGACTTCCATGCGGCGCTGGCCCGGGTTGAGTAGGGGGCCCTTGCCGTCAATGGGCTCGCCGAGCGCGTTGACCACGCGGCCGATGAGCGCGTCGCCCACGGGCATCGACAAGATGCGTCCCGTGGCGCGCACGACCTGCTCCTCTTCGATGCCGTCCACTGATCCGAGCACCACCGCACCGATGGTCTCCTCATCGAGGTTCATCGCCAGACCCACGGTCCCGTCTTGGAACTCGAGCAGTTCGTTCACCTTGGCCGAGGGCAGACCCGACACGCGCGCGATACCGTCACCGACCTCGACCACGCGACCGACCTGCTCCGCCCCGACGGTGGGGTTGTACTCAGTGACGTGCTTGCGCAGGGCGTCAGTAATCTCGTTGGCACTAATGGTGAGCTCAGTCATCACAGTTTCCTTTTCCTAGTCGTTTCGAGTCAAAGCGGATTCGTAGAAGTGACCCGCCGAGACGGTGTCGTGCAGCGCCGCGAGGCGCCCGCGAGTAGAAGCGTCGAGGCGCACGTCGCCCACCTCAACGAGGACGCCGCCGAGCAAGTCGGCTTCGTCCGCGATCTGCAGTTCGACGCTGGTGCCGGTCAACGCGGACAGCGAGCGGACGAGGTCGGCCTGGGAGGCCTCGTCGAGTGGTCGCGCGGTGTAGACGCGCGCCACGCGCCAGTTACGCGCCTGGGCCACGTAGTCCACGAGGAAATCGAGGGTGCCCACGACGTCACGGGGACGACCGCCTTCGATGACGTAGCGTGCGAGGTGCAGCGTGACGGCACTGACCTTGGTCGAGAGCAGCTGTTCAATGAGGCCGAGACGCGAACCCAACGGCGCGTCGCGGTCGAGCAGGACGCGACGAAGTTCGAGGTTCTCCTCGACGGTGCGCGCCCATCGGAACAGTTCCTCTTCGATGCGGGGAAAGTCGTCCGTCGCGAGTTCTTCGAGAAGGGCGTCGGCGTAGCCCGCGACGCGTCGACGCGCCGCCAGCAGTCCGAGACTGCGCTGATTGAGGGCGCCAGTCTCGTAGAGCACGAGCGCGGCCTGCGCCAACTCGCCAATCGCCGGGGTCACTTCCTGGGCCGGGGCGACCGTGGCGGCGTAGACCGCCACGCGACGGGTCTCGACGTGCACCTTGTCCTCGAGCAGGTCAGCGAGCACCTGACCGCGCACCACGCCGGTGAGCGACGTGTCGCTCAGCAGGCCGCGAAGCTCGGGCTGCGCGAGGACCGCGCGCTCGAGCGACGTGAGTTCGTTGACCACGGTGGTCAGCGTCGCGTCGTCCAGTGCACCCAGGAGGGCGGCGGCGTATCCTTCGAGCTTGGGCAGCATGATTAGCGGTTCGATTCCCGCTGGGCTTCGGCGCTGAGGGCGGCCACGGCCTCGCGCACGAGGTCCTGGTGAGCGCTCTGGTCGACCTCGCGTCCGACGACCTTGGCGACGAGGTCGAAGACGATCTCGCCGATCTTGGCTGACGCTTCGTCGATGGCCCGCTGGCGCGCACTGGCGACTTCCGCGTTCGCTTGTCCCACGATGCGGTCGTATTCGACCTGACCGCGCCCCGCGGACTCCGCCTTCACCTGGTCCGACAGCGCCTGAGCGTTGGCGACGATGTCGCGAGCCTGCTCGCGCGCTTCGTTGAGCACCCGGGCGCGCTCGTCGCCCGCCGCGTCCGCGGCGCAACGTGCTTCATCCGCCGCCTGGAGGGCGGTGCGAATCTTGTCCTGTCGAGCTTCGATCATCGCGTTCATCTTCGGCAAGGCGTACTTGGAGACGACGTACAAGATGATGATGAAGACCAGGAGTTCGACGAACCACGTCCCGTTGGGGAGGAGGAAGATAGAACCTGTACTCATGTCGGGTGACCTTCTTTGTTAGATCGGACCGCGCGGGCGCGCCTGTGCTCGCCCGCGCGAAAAATTACTGCTTCTTGAAGACGTAGACGAAGACGACCATGAACAGCAGGTTGATGAAGTACATGGCCTCCACCAGACCGACCGTCAAGAAGAAGTACTGACGCGCCTTGTTCTCGATCTCGGGCTGACGGGCAATAGCCGCGATGGTCTGGCTACCGGCCAGGCCGTCGCCGATCGCCGCGCCGATAGCGCCACCACCGAGGGCGAGACCGCCACCGACGAGTGCACCGGCGCTGCGTACCGCGGCCGCAATGTCGTTTGGATTTGTTGCCATTTCTGTCTTTCCTCCTGGGTTGGGTTAGTGAGAGGCCTGTAGCGCGTCGAGAGATTCGACGTGGTGTTCATCCTGCGACTCGTCGTGGCTGATGGCCATACCGAAGTACAAGACGGAGAGCAGCATGAAGATGTACGCCTGGATGGCGCCGAGGAGCCCGTCGTCGAAGGGCTTCCAGAGTAATTCGCCGAAGGGGATGACGTAGACGGGCAACAGCGTCGTCATCACGACGATCATCAGCGCGCCCGAGAAGAGGTTCCCGAAGAGACGGAAGGTCATCGTGATGGGCTTGGTGATCTCTTCGATGATGTTGATGGGGGTGAGTCCGAGGAAGGGCTGCCCGTAGTGCTTGAAGTAGCCGCCGATGCCGCGCTCGCGCACCGATTCGATGTGGACCCACACGATGACGAAAGCCGCCATCGCCAGAGGCAGGTTCACGTCGCTGGTCGGCGCCGGGAAGATGTCCCCCGATTGCCCGGGGTGCATGTCCGTGGGCAAGAATCCGATCCAGTTGCAGACCAGGATGAAGATAAAGAGCGTCACGCCGAGCGGCACGAACTTCTTGCCGCGTTGCCCCATGGCCGATTCGGCCACCGCGGCGACCATGTCGACGGCGATCATCTCCCACAGGACCTGCAACTTCGTGGGCACGCCGTCCGAGGCCCTGGTGGTCATGCGAAAGACGAGCAACATCACAATGGCGGCGGCCAGCGCGGTCGACATGATGATGTCGATGTCGAAGGTCAAACCAAACACTTGAAACGTCGGGTGGACCCCGACGGGAATGGTCTTTGCCGCGTACAGCGTTTTCACTACATGTCCCCCTGATTCGCCATCACGCTCAAGACGTTGATGACGAAAACGATCTGATAAATAACGAGCCCTGCAACAATACCTATTCCTAGAGGAGCGTCCAGAAACATTGCCCCGAGGGCCACCAGGGTCATCACCACCAGTCGGCTCACGGTGTTGCTCCCCAGCTGTCGGCGAACGGCTTTCGTACTCTGCTCACCCTTGATTTCGATCTTCGCGACCTTACCGTCGAGGAAGCGGAGGTTGAGAATCGCCAGGCCCACCCCGATGACCACGCCGAGCCCGGCGAAGGGCTGGATCATGACGCCCACCACGAATCCGACCGCGCCGGCGGCGATTGCGGATAGCACCGTACGGCGCAGGAGGCGCGGCAACGTTGACGGGGAGAGGTTTTCGAGCACGGTGATGGGGGTTCTAAAGGTAACGCCGGACTTGCTGAACCACGCTCACCACGGCGGCGACCGTTCCTAACACTATCCCGATTAGCAACCCCGCGGGTGCGGTGTGCCAGGTGCTATCGGCCCAAATTCCCAGCCCCACACCCACGGCAACGCAAGTCGCAATGGTCGTACCCATGACCGCGAAGGCCGCCAGCCCGGGAAGGCCCGAATCATCAGGAGAATCGGGCCTTTCGGGTGGCGCCGGTTCGGGTTCGGCGCCACTCAATGGTGGGCCTCTTCGCGCTCGTACCGCTGGTGCTCGATGCGGCGCCGGCGCGTCAGGATTGGACTCGACCACGTGAAGAGAGCGATGAGCAAAACGGCGACGGCCAGAGGTAGGAAGACGTTCGTGCTGGGGTAGAAGAGCGGGAAGAGGACGAAGCCGCACAGCAGTCCCGTCCAGAGCCACAGGATGATGACCGTTCGCCGGTGCCCGTGGCCGAGTCGCATCAAACGGTGGTGGACGTGATTCTTGTCGGGGGTGTGAAAACCTTGCCCCGAGACGGTACGCCGCACGAAGGCCCAGACGGCGTCGGTCAGTGGGACGCCCAGGATGAACACGGGAATCAGCAGCGGTGCGAAGAAGAAGAACGTCACCCCGCTCGCCGGCGGGGTGCGGCCCCCGATGACCATCGTCGAAGCCGACATCAACAGCCCCAGCATCAATGCCCCGGCGTCACCCATGAAGAGTTTGGCCGGGTGAAAATTGTCACGAAGAAACCCGACGCAGATGCCGAAGGTGACTGCCGCGATCAGTGGGCCCACATTGGTCGAGGGCAGCAGGCCCAGGTCCTCGAGGCGCAAACCGTAGACGCAGAGCGTTCCCGAGGCGATCGCCACGATCCCGCCGGCCAGTCCGTCGAGTCCGTCGATCAAATTGACGGCGTTGGACAACGCGAAGACCCACACCGCGGTGATGACCGGCAAGATTGACGGTCCCAGAACGATGAAGCCGGCGAAGGGCAACTTCAACTGGTACATGGTGCAGCCGCTGAAGTAAAGAATCGTTGCCGCCAGCACCTGACCAGCCACCTTGGCCGGTGCGCTCATCTCGCGAAAGTCGTCCACCACGCCGACGGCGAACATCACGCCCGCGGCGAGCAGTACGCCGATCATCTCGTGGGAGGACTCGATCACCGCCCGCGAGGTGGGCAAGACAACGGCGACCACCAGCGCCACGCACAGACCCACGAACATTGCGCCGCCTCCCCCGTAGGGGGTGATGACCAGGTGGACTTTGCGCTCGTCGGGCTGTGCGCTGTAGTTGACCGCCAGGGCGATCTTGCGCGCCACGGGATTGCACACCAGGGTGACGAGAGCCCCCACGAGGGCAATGATGCCGTAGGTGCCCAGGGAGTTCATCGACTACTTCGTGAAAGTGACGTAGGGATTGAAAGTCGAACAGAGTTCGCCAACCTCGGCGCGTACCTGGGCGATGACCACGTCGTCCTCGCGACCGCGCAGTGCGCGCGCCATCAGTGCGGCGACGAGGGCGAACTCGTCTTGCTTCAGGCCCGCGGTCGTCTCGGCGGCGGTGCCGACGCGCAGGCCCGAGGTGATGAACGGACTTCGCGGATCGTCAGGAATGGTATTGCGGTTCGTGGTGATTCCCGCGCGGTCCAACACTTCCTGGGCGACCTTGCCGGTGAGCTCGGCGTCGAACTCGCGCAGGTCCAGGAGCACCATGTGGTTCTCGGTGCCGCCCGAGACCATGCGGAATCCCTCTTCGGCCAACGCAGCCCCGAAGGCCTTGGCGTTGGCGACGATCTGGTCGGTGTAGACCGAGAAACTCGGGAGCGACGCTTCTTTGAATGCCACCGCCTTGGCCGCAATGGCGTGCTCGAGCGGGCCGCCCTGCTGGCCCGGGAAGACCGCCATGTCGATGGCTTTGGCGTAGTCGCTGCGACACAGTATGGCGCCGCCGCGCGGACCACGCAGGGTCTTGTGCGTCGTAAAGGTCACCACGTCGGCGTAGGGCACGGGGTTGGGGTGCGAGCCGCCGGCGATGAGTCCGGCCACGTGGGCTGAGTCGAACATCAACATCGCGCCCACCTCATCGGCGATCTCGCGAAAGGGCGCCGGGTCGATGCGCCGCGCGTAGGCGGTGGCGCCGGCAACAATGAGCTTGGGCCGGTGTTCGAGTGCCATGGCGCGAACGTTGTCGAAGTCGATCATTTCGCCGGGGGTGGCGGGGTCGTCATTGCGAGGAGTCACGCCGTAGGACACGAAGTTCCACGCCTTCGAGGTCATCGAGGCGGGCGAACCGTGCGTGAGGTGCCCGCCCTGGTCGAGGCGCATTGCGAGCACCGTGTCGCCCGGCTGCAGCAGCGCCTGATACACCGCGACGTTGGCGTTGGCGCCCGAGTGCGACTGCACGTTGGCGTGGTCGGCACCAAAGAGACCAATGAGGCGGCGGCGCGCCAGGTCCTCGATCTCGTCCACGACCTGGTTGCCGCCGTAGTAACGCCGGCCGGGATACCCTTCGGCGTACTTGTTCGTGAGTATCGATCCGGTGGCGGCCATCACGGCCGGTGAGGCGAAGTTCTCGCTGGCGATTAACTGCAAGGTGCTGGTCTGGCGGGTCCACTCTTGGGCCAGCAAGTCAACGATTTCGTCGTCGTTGGTGATGAAGGCGTCAAAGGGAGAGCTCACGAGGAACCTTTCTGTGCGCTAGGCGCGTTGGTCGAGTTGACTGAGTTTTTCAATGCGCGCGAGGTGACGGCCCCCGCCGAGGTCGGCACCGAGCCACGCCGCGAGGGCGTCCTGAGCGACCGGCGGACCAATGAGGCTCGCACCCATGCACAGCACGTTGGCGTGGTTGTGTTCACGCGCGAGGCGGGCCGAGGTGGCGTCGTGCACGAGCGCGGCGCGAATGCCGGGAATCTTGTTGGCGGCAATCGAGATGCCAATGCCCGATCCGCACACCGCGACGCCGAGGTCGGCGTCACCGTCGGCGACGCGGTGACCAACGGCCGCACCGAAGTCGGGGTAGTCGACCGAGTCCGAACCGTTATTGGTACCGAGATCGATGACGTCGTGACCCCACTCCTCGAGTGTCGCCACGAGCAATGCCTTGAGTTCAAACCCGGCGTGATCCGCTCCGAGCGCGATTTTCATAACCACACACTAGTAGTCGCGGATGGCGGATTCGGGCCCGAGGACCACCTCGAGATCCGCCGCGGCCACGGCTCCCTGGCGGCGCAAGTGCCACCCGTGCGCGGTCAGCTCGACCACACTCGAGACGGCGCCGTCGCACGTTCCCCCATCGAACACCCCGGCGACCGGCGCGGCCCAGGGTATCGCGGTGACGTCGTCGGCGCTGGTGCACGGCGGTTGCCCGTGCTCGTTGGCGCTCGTCACCGCCAGCGGCCCGCACTCGGCGATGATGGCGGTGAGATCGTCGTGGTGCGCGAACCGTAGACCTAGTGAATTCGTCGCACCGACCAGAGATGCCGTCGCCCAGTCGGCACCGACCACGATGGTGAGCGCTCCGGGCCAAAAGTGCTCGGCGAGCCGGCTGGCCTCGTCAGGCCACTCGACGCCCAGGGCCGCCACTTGATCGAGCGAACTGACCAACACGGGCAACGCCGCGTGACTCGGGCGGCTCTTGACCGTGAAGAGGCGCGCCACCGCTCGCGCGTCGCGCAAGCGCGCGGCGACGCCGTAGACGGTGTCGGTGGGTACCGCGATCACGTGTCCACTCTTCAGTGCCGCCGCAGACTCGTTACGCGTCAGTCGTCTCACTCGGGCCGCCTCGCCACGAGGACGCGGGGTCGGCCGCTCAGATCGTCAAGGTCACGCACGTGCACGTAGCCATTCTTCTGCGCCAGGTCGAGTAGCGCCAGACGCTGACTCTCGCCGTGCTCCATCACCAACGAGCCGCCCGGGCGAAGCCACGCCTGCGCGTCGCGCAGAATGATCTCCAGGTCCTCGATACCCGCAACGCCGCGCACGTCCGGTGCCACCAGGGCGCCGCGCGGCTCGTAGTTCAACACGGGATCGAGGTTCGCCATCTCCGCGGCAGCGACGTAGGGCGGATTGGCCACAATCAGATCGACGCGACTGCGCAACGAATCGTCGAGCGCGTCGAACCACGACGAGTGAACGAAGGACACGGCGTGCAAGTGGTGCTTACGAGCATTGGATCGAGCGACGTCGAGGGCGTCAGCGGATTCATCCAGGGCAATCAATGTCGCGGCGACGCCACGAGTACGCAACTCGTCGAGCAGGGAAAGTCCGATAGCCCCCGAGCCACAGCCGAGGTCAAGAATGAGCGGTGCCCCCGACGCCGCGGCCGCCAACTGCGCCAGGGCCACGTCGACGAGCTCCTCGGTCTCGGGGCGAGGTATGAGCACGCGGCTATCGACGTCGAGGTCGAGCGAACGAAAGGGCCAGTGTCCGATGATGTACTGCAGCGGTTCGCCGTTCAGGCGGCGCTGGGCGGCCGCGCGAAGGACGGGTAGGGCGTCGGAGTCGCCGCCGGGCAGAAATTCCTCGACCAACCAGCGCGCTTCGCGGCGCTCGAGACCGAGCCCGACGAGCTCGGCGGCGGGATCGAGGTTAGCGTCCGTCACTCTCGGCCAATTGACGCGCGCGCTGTTCCGACATGAGCGCGTCAATGTAGGGGTCGAGGTCCCCGGCGAGGACGGCGTCGAGGGTGTAATTGGTTAGGTTGATGCGATGATCGGTGACGCGATTCTCCTTGAAGTTGTACGTGCGGATCTTCTCGCTGCGTCCTCCCCCGCCCAGCTGGGAGCGCTTGAGATCGCCCAATTCGTTGGCCTGGGCGTCCTGGGCGGCCTTGAGGAGTCGCGACCGCAGGACAATGAGGGCCTTGGCGCGGTTCTGGATCTGGCTCTTCTCGTCCTGCATCGACACGACGATGCCGGTGGGCAAGTGGGTGATGCGCACGGCGGAGTCGGTGGTGTTCACGCTCTGACCACCGGGACCCGAAGAGCGGTACACGTCGATCTTGAGTTCGCTGGGGTCGATGGCGACGTCGACCTCTTCGGCCTCGGGTAGCACCGACACCGTTGCCGAGGAAGTGTGCACTCGGCCCTTGGCCTCGGTGACCGGCACGCGTTGCACGCGGTGCACGCCCGCCTCGTGCGCCAGACGGGTCCACGCGTCGTCGCCCTTGATGAGGTACGTGGCCTCGTCGAGCCCACCGTGGTCGGACTCGCGTTCCTCGACCACTTCGAGCTTCCAGCCGCGCAGGGCGGCGTAGCGACGGTACATCTCGGCCAAATCGCCCGCGAAGAGATTGGCCTCCTCGCCGCCCTCGGCACCGCGAATCTCGAGGATCACGTTTCGGCCCTCGTTCGGGTCGCGCGGTAGGAGCAGGGTCTCCAACACATCTGCCAGGTGGGGCAGCCGCGCTTCGGCGGCGTTGACCTCATCGCGCCAGAGCTCGCGGTCGTCGCCACTGGTCTCATTGAACATCTCGCGCGCGGTGGTGAGGTCCTCC
>PLEI01000023.1 GCA_003136415.1 Acidimicrobiaceae bacterium
TCGACTCGAGCTTGTCGAGCGTCCCGCCGGTGTGTCCGAGTCCGCGTCCCGAGAGCTGGGGCACCGCGGCCCCGCAGGCGGCTACGAGGGGCGCGAGGATGAGCGAGATCTTGTCGCCGACCCCGCCGGTCGAGTGCTTGTCGACCGTGGGTCGCGAGAGTCGCGAGAGGTCGAGACGTTCACCCGAGGCGATCATGACGTCGGTCCAGCGACCCAGTTCGTGCGCATTCAGGCCCTGGAAGTAGATGGCCATCAACAGCGCCGAGACCTGTTCGTCGGCGACCGTGCCCGCGACGTAGGCGTTGAGCATCCACTCGATGGCCTCGTCGCTCAAGACGCCTCCGTCGCGCTTGGTGGTGATGATGTCAACGGCGGAATGGGTGCTCACGGCGTGCTCCTGGTGGGTAGGTCGTCGGGTCCAAAGGCGTGGGGCAATAAGTCGCCCAGCGTCAGCGTGGCGGCCTCCTCACCCTGGTCGATGAGAAGTGACGCGCCCGCGTGCTCGAACAGCACCTGGCGACACCGGCCACACGGTGCGATCGGTTCACCGTCGCCGGCCACCACGGCCAACGCCGCGAGGCGTCCACCGCCCTGGCGCACTAGGTCGCTCACGAGGGAGCATTCGGCGCACAAGGTGAGTCCGTAACTGGCGTTTTCGATGTTCGAGCCCACCACGAAGGCTCCCGACGTGGTCAACGCGGCGGCGCCGACCCGGACGTGCGAATACGGGGCGTACGAGCGAGTCGTGGCGTCGCGGGCCAGGGCGCGCAACTCAGACCAGGGGACGTCGTGGTGCTCGTTCACCACAAAACAGTACCCCTGCGTCACCCCCGCCGTCAGGCGCGATAGCTGGTGCGCTCAGTCGGGTTCGCACTCCCAGGCTTCGCGTCCTTCTCGCAGAGCGAAGTAGACAACGGCGAGACTCGCGACCGGATCGGCCCAGAACCAGTGCAGGGACGCCAGCGAGACACCAACCAGCGTACTCAGGGCCAACAACGCACACAGTGCCGTTTCCGTCGCGTCGGCGCTCATGAGACGCGAGAGCGACGAGAGCCCGTGATCGCCCAAGTGGCGCGAGCTGGCGCGCTTGGAGAATGCCAGTAAGGGCATCGCCACGGTCGAGGCGACCGCCACCATGATGCCGAGGGCATTCTCGTGGGGGTGATGGGATCGCACCAGCGCCCAGCCGGCGCTCACCACGACGTACGCGGCCAGCGCGTAGAAGAGCACGGCCAGGATTCGGTGTGAACGGTGCTCGCTGAATCTGCCCCGGGGCCGTTCGTGCACCAGTGCCAGCAGCTGACCCAATACCACGACGCCACTGAGCATTTCAATGACCGAGTCGGCCCCGAAGGCGACGAGCGCCACCGAGCCGGCCAGTACGCCGCTGATCAGGGCAACGAGCGCCTCGACGGCGGCAATGGCGATGGTCGCATATTCGAGACGCAGGGCTGATCGCGCGGGAGAATGGTGGGCAGCCTCAAGGTCCATGCTCCCAACACTAGGGACGAAGGACTGCTGAGAGGACGACGATGACCCAAGAGACACAACTACACTTCGGCCCATATGACTTCATCAACCATGCCCCATCTCGCAATCGACGACGAAGTGGCAACGGCGCTGGCCGAAGGTCGCGCGGTCGTCGCGCTCGAAACGACCATCGTGGTGCACGGGCTGCCCGCGCCGCACAATCTCGAAGTAGCTGCGGAATGCGAGGCGGCGGTGCGCGCCGCGGGTGCCGTTCCGGCCACCATTGGCGTCGTTCAGGGCGTGCTCACCGTGGGCATGGGCCCCTCGGTCCTCGAGGAACTGGCCGACCCCGGTCGCCACAGCGCGAAGCTCTCGGCCCGCGACCTCGGCTTCGCGGTCGCCACGCGCTCCGACGGTGCCACGACGGTGGCGGGAACCATTGCCGTCGCGCACTACGCCGGCATCGCCGTGATGGCAACGGGCGGCCTCGGGGGCGTACACCGCGGCGCTCAGATCACCTACGACGAGTCGGCGGACCTCACGGCATTGTCGCGTACGCCGGTGTTGGTCGTGGCCTCGGGCGTGAAGTCCATCCTGGACATTGGCGCGACGATTGAGCGCCTCGACTCGCTCGGCGTGCCCGTTGCCGGGTACCGCACGTCACAGTTCCCGGGGTTCTACCGCCGCGATTCGGGCTTCGATCTCGACTGGCGCGTCGAGTCCCCCGAGGTCGCCGCAGCGGCGTTCGCGGCGCATCGCAACTGGTCACCGACGGGTTTGCTGATTGCCAATCCGGTCGATGAGGACCGCCAGCTCGATGCCACGGTGCACGATGAAGCGCTAGCCGCGGCGCTGGCGCACGCTGCGGCGTCCGGGGTCACCGGCAAGGACGTCACGCCCATCGTGCTGGCGGAGTTCGCGCGCTTCACGGCGGGGGCGAGCGTGCGAGTCAATCGCGACCTCGTGGTGTCCAACGCCTCGGTAGCCGCGCAGATCGCCGTCGCCGTGGCGCGCCTCTCGTCGTGACCCGTCGCGTCCTCCTCGTGGGCGACGCCATGCTCGACGTGGTGGTACGACCGGTAGCGCCGTTGGCGCCCACCAGTGACACCTCCGCGACCGTGCGCGTGGGACGAGGGGGATCAGCCGCGAATCTGGCGGTCGCCATGCGCTCGGCAATGGATACCGCCTACGAAATCGTGTTCACGGGTGTGGCCGGTAACGATGCCGCCGCGTACATCATTCGCGCGGACCTCGAACGCTCGCACGTGGTGGCGCACCTCGCCACCACCGACGGCGCCACGGGTGTCGTGGTGTCACTGGTGGGCGAGAGTGGCGAACGAGCGATGATGACGGAGCGTGGGGTCAACGCTGAGCTCACCCTCGCGCACGTGGCGGGCATGATTGATTCGTCCCTCGTGCACTTGCACATATCGGGTTACACGGCGCTGGATGAACGCACGCGTGACTTGGTGCCGCAGCTCATCGAGGCGGCGAGCGTTCTCGGGGCCACGACGTCCATCGACGTCTGTTCAGTGGGACCACTTCGGGCCGTTGGTGTGGATGCGTTCGTCTCAGCGACGCGACACGCGACCATGCTCTTCGCCAATGAAGAAGAGGCGCTGATGCTCTCGGGCACGACCGACGTCGAGGCCGCACTCACGACATTGGCCCTGACGTGGCGCGAGGTGGTGATCACTCGAGGACCCCGTGGCGCACTGGTGCGCAACAGTGATCAGACGTTCTTTGCGGGTACCCAGGTTGACGTCGTTGTCGACACCACGGGGGCGGGTGACAGTGCCACCGGGACCTACCTAGCCAACCGCCTTAACGGTGTCGATGTTCAGATGTCCCTCACGTACGCGATGGCCGCGGCCGCGCGTGTGGTGCGTGGAGTGGGCAGTCAGGGTTAGTCGCGCTTGTAGGGCACGCCGTCGGCGGCCGGAGGTCGCACTCGGCCGATGAGTCCCGCCACGACTGCGATGGTCACGAGGTACGGGAACATGGTGAGGAATTCGGTGGAGATCGGCACGTTGGAGTTCTGCAGGTTCTGCACCATGTACGCCGAGAGTCCGAAGATGATGGAAGCCACGACGGCCCCCGACGGCTTCCACTTGCCAAAGATCATCGCGGCCAGAGCAATGTAGCCGTAGCCCGAGGTGATGCCGGGTTGGAACTGCCCCTGGGTCGCGATGAAGGCCACGCCACCGAGCCCTGCGACAGCCCCGCCCAGAATGACGGTGGTGTAGCGCACGCGCGCCACACTGATACCGACCGATTCGGCGGCTTTGGGGTGTTCGCCGACCGATCGCACGCGCAGTCCCCACCGCGTGCGAAATAGCCCGAAGCTGATCAGAGCCACCAGGGCAATCGCCACGTAGAAGAACATGTTCTCGTCGAACAACGTCGGTCCGATTACCGGGATCTTGTACAAAAGTGGAATCGCCACGTTGGACGGCTGGTTCCCGATGTTGAGATTCGGGTACGGAGCGAGTACCTGGATATTGAGGTAGCTCGAGATGGAACCCATCAACGTGACGATGACGACGCCGACGATGATCTGGTCGGCAACGTAGCGTACGGCGAGTAGCGCCAGTAACCAGCCGACCAGCCCACCCACGAGAATTCCCACCAGGGCCGCCAACCAAAAGCTGTTGGTGACCGAGTCGACCATTGCTCCGGCAACTGCGCCGCCAATGAACTGGCCTTCTATTGCGATGTTGACGACGCCCGAGCGCTCGCACAGTACGCCCGACAGTGAGCCGTAAATGAGCACCATGATGACCGCGGAAGAGTTGACGAGCACCGACGTGAGGTTGATGTTGCCAATCGGAGCCGGACCCGGCTGACGGACCGACCAAAGAAGGAGGGCGAGAAAGAACATCACGCCGCCGACTCCAAAACGCGCGAGCGCCCCCGCGGGACGGCGCAGCCAGGTTTCGACTCCGACGGCCAGAGCGATGAGCCCCAACACGACATTCCACCATCGCGTCAATACGGTCAGGTCGCTCAACCCCCACGGCGCACCCGACGATGTGTTGATGGGGTTGAAGGTGACGACGGAGTGCGACCCCGACACGGAACCGAACCCGAAAACGAAGATGATGAACAGCCCGAGGACGATCGTCAGAGCGCCAATGATGCGGCGACGCCCCTCCCCGGGTTCGCGAACCTCAGGAACTGGCACGACCGAAGGAAAGACGTCGGCGATTGCGGTCATGAACTCCACCCCTTGGTCGCCATCTGAAAGGATTGTGCGCCCTTGCGCAGGTGGAAGATCTCCTTGATCAAGACCGGACTGGCCACGAAGAGCACCACGATGGACTGGATGATCGTCGCCAGGTCGAGAGGAATGCCCGTTGCCGCTTGCATCGATCGCCCGCCCACGCCCAATGCCGCGAAGAGTAGCGAACCCCAGACGATTCCCATGGGTTGGAGGCGCCCCAGCAGCGCGATCGTGATGGCGGTGAATCCGATGCCGGCCGAGCCGACCAAGAAGCCTCCGTCGATGTAGTGGGTGGTGCTCGCCGCCTGGACCACACCAGCCAGGCCGGCCAGGCCGCCCGAGACCACGAAGAGGGCAATGATGATGAACTTGGGATTGATGCCCGACGCCCGCGCAGCGTTGGGGTTCGCCCCGGTAACGCGGAAGTCGAAACCGAGTGACGAACGCTTGAGGAACCAGATCGCGAAGACCACGACGGCTGCCGCGACAAAGATGCCGTAGCTGACCCGCAGGCCCGATTTGGTGCCGAAGATCGGGTCGAGTATCGCCGATGCGTCGAAATTGCGCGAGATGTCGTTAGCCTGCCCCGGCAGTTGCAGTGCCGTTGAAGTGAGAACGTAAATCAAGAAGGCGTTGACGACGTAGTTGAACATCAAGGTCACGATGACTTCGTGTGCACCCGTGTATGCCTTTAGAAGACCCGGGACCAGTCCGCAGACGGCGCCGCCGGCGATGCCCGCGAGCAGCGTGAGGGGCAAGTGAATAATCATTGGGACGTGGATCATGGAACCCACTGCGGTCCCTGCAATACCGCCCGAGATGGCCTGGCCGTTGGCCCCGATGTTGAAGATGCCCGTCTGGAAGGCGATGCCGACTCCGATGCTGGCGATGATGAGTGGCGTGGCATACGTGAGGGTCTCGGAGATCGGCGTCATGGTGACGTCCCATCCGTGACCGGTGCTGATCGAGTGGAACAGCAAGGTCGGGTCCACGATCGAGCCGGTGATCATCGCCCGATAGGCCGCGGCGACGTTGTCGAAGGTGATCTTGAGGGTGCTGGGGAACGAGCCGACGTGGTGGAAGCTGTGGCGCCACGCATTGAGCACCGGTGCAGAGGTCACCATGATGATGATCGCGCCGATGACGATGCCCAGGATCAGGGCGAGAATGGTGAGGGTGATGGGGCTCGTCGAGGAGTAGCGGTCCCACCAACGCCGGCGCGGCGAGACGATCGACGACGTGGCGTCGGTGCTGGTCGCGGTGTCAGTCATGGCTCACCATCGTTGCCCCGGCCATGAGCAGACCGATGTCCTCGCGGCTGGCGGACGGATCGACGATGCCGGTGATCTTGCCGGCGAACATCACGGCGATGCGGTCACCCAAGGCCACGACCTCGTCGAGCTCCGAGGAGATGATGAAGACCCCCAGGCCCTCGTTGCGCTGATTCACGATCTGACGGTGGACGTACTCGATGGACCCGACGTCGAGACCGCGGGTGGGCTGCGAGGCCATGAAACAAGTCAACGGGCGAGAAAGCTCACGTGCCACGATGACCTTTTGTTGATTGCCTCCCGAGAGGGAACTCGCAGTGGATTCGACCGACGACGTGCGAATGTCGAAGCGCTGGACCAACTCGGTCGCGTTCGAGGCGACGGCGCTCAGGTTACGGGTGCCACGACGCGCGAAGGGCGCGCGGCGTGGCGTATTAAGAACAAGGTTGTCGGCGACGCTCATCGAGAGTACGAGACCGTCACGCTGGCGGTCCTCGGGGACGTGTCCCAGACCCGCGTCAAGGATCTCGCGGGGCGAGAGATTGGTGATGTTCTGGCCGCGCAAGGTGATGGATCCCGACTCCACTGAACGCAGTCCCGAGATCGCTTCGGCGAGTTCTGTTTGACCATTGCCCTGGACCCCCGCGAGGGCCACGATCTCGCCGGCGCGCACGTCGAGCGACACACCGTTCACCACGGCCAATCCTCGGTCGTCGCGCACGACCACGTCGCGCAGTTCCAGGACTGTGTCGCCGAGTTGGGTCGCCTCTTTCTGGACGGTGAGGTTGACTTCGCGGCCCACCATCAACGACGCGAGTTGACCCTCCGTCTCGGTGGGCCGCACTGAGTCGATCACGCGACCCTGACGGATGACGGTGATCACGTCGGCGACGGCGCGAACCTCCTTCAACTTGTGGGTGATGAATAGAATCGACTTTCCGTCCTTGGCGAGCGATCGCATGATCTCCATCAAGGCCTCAATCTCCTGGGGCGTCAAGACGGCGGTCGGTTCATCGAGGATGAGGAGCTCAGCATCGTGGCTCAGCGCCTTGAGAATCTCCACACGCTGTTGTAATCCGACCGACAGGTTCTCCACCACGGCGTCGGGGTCAACGTCGAGACCGAACTTCTGTGACAGCTCGTGAATCTGGGCGTTAGCAGTCTTATGATCGAGCCGATTGAATGACTTTGTCGGCTCGAAACCCAGGACGACGTTCTCGGCTGCGGTGAAGACCGGTACTAACATGAAGTGCTGGTGGACCATGCCGATGCCACTGCGCACCGCTTCCCCCGAGTTAGCGAAGTTCACCGGCTTGCCGTCGATGAGAATTTCGCCCTCTTCAGCGCGTAAGAGGCCAAAGAGCACGTTCATCAACGTCGACTTACCAGCGCCGTTCTCGCCGAGCAGGCAATGAATCTCACCAGGCTCAACCACCAGATTGATTTGGTCGTTCGCAGTGAAGGAGCCGAACCTTTTCGTGATCCCCTTCAACTCTACGCGCATGGTTCTCCATCGTAGCCAGCACAAAGGCCCGGGTCGCAAGCGACCCGGGCCTTTGTGAGGTGCTACCCAAAATGGTTGTTAGATCACTTCGGAGTCGCGGGGTACGCCGACGGCTGGACGGAAATCTTGCCGCTCTCGATGCCACGGGTGATGGTGGCCAGCGTGGTCTTTAACGATGCCGAGGCAGTCGAGGTGTTCAACTCGAGCAACGTACCGCCGTTAGCCAGCGTGCCGTGGTAACTGCCACCCTTGAACTTGCTACTCGCGGCAGCCAAGATCGCGGCCTTCACCGACGGCTCGACGCCCTTGGCGACCGTCGAGTTGTACCACTTGCAGTCGGTCGGATCGGTCAAGCAACCNNGAACCGGCGACCGGGAATACAAAGTCCGCTCCTTGGGAGAAGAAATTCTGAGCGAAGGTCTTTCCGTCAGTCTGCGACGTGAAGTTACCCACGAACGAACCCGTACCAGCGCAGCTGGAAAGGTTGCAGGCAGTTTTGCCCGGCGTGAAGCCGAGGACCTTGACCTTGGACTTGGTGGTCTTGTCGTAGTAGCGAACACCGGCGACGAAGCCACTCATGTACATGGCAACCGAGGGGAAGTTCATTCCACCGTACGTGGCAACGACGTGTGACTTTGAGGTCGCGGCGTCAAGGTAGCCGCCGAGGAAGGCGCTCTGGTTGGTCAAGTACTGCAGTGCCAGGACGTTCTTCGACTTGGTGGTCGGTGCGTCGTCAACGATCGCGAACTTCTGGGACAGGGTGGCGTTTGAAGCATCCGTCGTGGCCTGATCCATATTGAAACCAACGGTCACGATAAGACCGCAACCCTTGTTCTCGAAAATCTTGATGTTCGGCGCGTAGTCCGTCGACGAGGTTGACGTCAGGTATGACAGAGCAATGTTCGGGTTCACCTTGACTGCGTCGAGTCCACCTTGGTAGGCGGACTGGTTGAAGGACCTGTCCTTCACACCACCGGTGTCAATAATGATGCACGCCTTGAACTTGGTCGCCGCTGTCGCGCTTATCGCGCCAACGCCAATCGTCACGGTGCCGAGGACCAGCGAACTGGCTCCCAACACCACGCCGAGGCGACGAATTTTCTTCATTTGATTCTCCCTTGTTGTAGTTGGCCATGAGGCTCCACCACCAGTGCTCAGCCTCCGACCGGGCGCAGCACTCGTTTGGTGTCAACTGCCGACACTAGTCCCGAATGTGATGGTCAAGGGGCGGGGGAAATGTTAAGAGTTAGTGTCCAGAACCGGCCGCCGCGGCGGCCGGTTCTGCGGGTTGGGCGTGGCTAGAGTGGTGCCCCACCTTGGCCGGAAGGGCCAAACTTACGAAGAAGGCCGCTAAAGCAATACAGGCTGAAATCTGGAAAGCGCGGTTGTACCCGGTCACGTAGGCGAGCTTCTGAAGGTTGAGAGGGGAGTGTTTCTGTGATGCCGTACGCACGTACGCCACGGTGCGGTCGTAGGCCACCGTACCGAGAATCGCCAGTGACAATGATCCTCCCACCTGGCGGGCCGTGTTGAGAATCCCCGACGCCAACCCGGCGTCGGCGCGGTCCACCTTGGCGGTGGCGGCCATGGCCAGCGGAGCGAATAACAGACCCATGGCGAAGGAGCACAGGAAAGCGGGGGTCAAGAGGTTGCCCCAGTAAGAACTCGTCGGGGTAATAAGACTCAACCAGAAGAATCCGAGTGTCGCGAAAGCCGCGCCTACCAACAACAAGGGACGCACCCCGACCTTGACGAGGAGGCGCGAACTCAACTGCGCCCCGACAATGATGCCGATGGCCATCGGCAAGAATGCGAAGCCGGCGCGCACCGCACCGTAGCCCAGAATATTCTGGAAGTAGTAGGTCAGGAAGTACCACATGGCGAAGAAGGCGCCACCCGCGAGCACCATGACGATGTTGGCGATGGTGAGGGGGCGCGAGTGGAAGATGCGAAACGGGACCAGGGGATGCGAAGCGACGCGCGCCTCCCAGAAGATGAATCCGATGAGCAAAACGGCCGAACCGATCAGCCACGACAAGGTCGACGACGACGTCCAACTCGACGACGTGGTGTTCACGACGCCGTAGATCAAAGCGCTGAGACCTCCCGTGACCAGGACCGCCCCGGTGACGTCGAGCTTGACCGTGGCGTCGCGGTTGCGCTGTTCCTGCAAGTACCTGGCGGCCACGGTGGCCGCGACGATACCGAAGGGCACGTTCACGAAGAAGACCCAGCGCCAATTGGCCAGACCGGTCAACAGACCTCCCGCCAGACCGCCCACGGCGCCGCCCGCTCCCGCGACGGCACTCCAGGCGCCAATGGCCTTGGGCAGACGAGGGCCGGCGAACGTCGTCACGATGATCGTGAGCGTGGCCGGAGACAAGATGGCGCCGCCGAGTCCCTGGACGGCGCGAGCGATGATCATCTCCGAACCGTTCTGGGCGAAACCGGCACCGATGCTCGCCACGGTGAACACGGCGATACCGAGCAGGTAGACCTTGCGGCGTCCGAAGAGGTCCGCCGCGCGACCGCCCAGCAGCAAGAAGCCGGCGAAGGTCAGGACGTAGGCGTTGATGATCCATTGAGCCTTGTTCTCGCTCAGGTGCAGATCGTGTCCCATGTGCGGCAGCGCGACGTTGACGACTGAGACGTCGAGCACCACCATGAATTGGGCCACGCAGGCAATCGAGAGAATGAGCCAATCGGGGGCGTGACGTTGGGTGGTGGTCGACGACATGGGCAACAGTGTACGGGTGGGGTGTGTCACGTGGACCCGCACGGGGAGTCTTCTCCATGAGCCAGACTGGAGCCATGGCAGCTCAGTTCATCTTCACCATGCGCGACCTGCGCCGTTTTTATCCACCGGACCGCGAAGTCCTCAAAGGCATTAATCTCTCCTTCTATCCCGGGGCCAAAATTGGCGTCATCGGCGCCAACGGCTCGGGTAAGTCATCGCTGCTGCGCATCATGGCCGGACTCGACGACGGGTTCACCGGCGAGGCGCGCCTCACCCCCGGTTTCAGCGTTGGCTACCTCCCCCAAGAACCTCAGCTCGACCCCACCAAGGACGTGGTGGGCAATGTGTCCGACGGTGTCGGCGAACAGCGCGACCTCCTGGTGCGCTTCAACGAGGTCTGCGCGGGCTTCGCGGATCCCGACGCCGACTTTGACGCGTTGCTCGCGGAGCAGGCCACGTTGCAGACCAAGATTGACGCACTCGGTGCCTGGGACCTCGAACGCACGCTCGAGATCGCGATGGACGCGCTGCGTCTTCCCCCGCCCGACGCCGATGTGACGACGTTGTCCGGTGGCGAGCGCCGTCGGGTCGCGCTGTGCCGACTGCTCTTGTCCCAGCCCGACTTGCTATTGCTCGACGAACCAACCAACCACCTCGATGCCGAATCAGTCGCGTGGCTCGAACGCACGTTGCAGGACTACAGCGGCACCGTTGTTGCCATCACCCACGACCGCTACTTCCTCGACAACGCCGCGTCGTGGATACTGGAGCTCGACCGAGGACACGGCATCCCCTGGGAGGGCAACTACTCGTCCTGGCTCGAGCAGAAGCAAGCTCGCCTCGCGGGTGAAGAGAAGGCCGACAAGGTTCGCCAGGCGGCGCTCGAGCGAGAGCTCGAGTGGATTCGGATGTCGCCGCGTGCTCGCCAGAGTAAGGGCAAGGCGCGACTATCTGCGTTCAACGAACTGGTCGCCGAATCCGAGGCCGCCGAACGTCGCGCCGACAAGCTCGAGATCGCCATTCCGCCGGGACCGCGGCTGGGCAACGTAGTGGTGAACGCCTCGCAACTAACGAAGGCGTACGACGACCGCTTGTTGATTGAGGACCTGGAGTTCCTCCTGCCGCCGGGCGGCATCGTCGGCGTGATCGGCGCCAACGGTGCGGGTAAGACGACGCTCTTCAAGATGATGGTGGGACTCGAGGAGCCAACCTCGGGCACCATTGAAGTCGGCACGACGGTGTCGTTCGCCTACGTGGACCAGTCGCGCGACAACCTCGACGCCGGGGCCACCGTCTTTGATGAGATCAGCGGCGGCCAGGAGCACATGGTGGTGGGCAATCGCGAGATTCACGCTCGCGCCTACGTCGCGAGCTTCGGCTTCAAAGGCTCAGATCAGCAAAAGAGAGTCGGTGAGATCTCGGGCGGTGAGCGCAATCGGGTCCAACTGGCCAAGGTGTTGCGCGCAGGCGGCAACGTCCTGCTACTCGACGAACCGACCAACGACCTCGACGTCGACACTCTGCGCGCCCTCGAGGATGGGTTACTGACTTTCCCGGGTTGCGCCGTCGTGATCAGCCACGATCGCTGGTTCCTCGACCGCATCGTCACCCACGTGCTCGCCTTCGAGGGCGACGCAGTGGTGCGCTGGTTCGAGGGGAACTTCTCGGATTACGAAGCCGAACGCCACAAGCGCCTGGGCACCGACGCGGACCAGCCGCACCGCATTCGCTATAAGCCCCTCACCCGTTAGGGGCCAAACGTCTGGTCGCCGGGCGCCGTAGTGTTGCTGGTCGTGGCGGGCACCGATTACTCGACGTATCTAAAGATCAATGACCTCTTGACATTGCAGGTTCCTCTCACCGAGGACGCGCCCGACGAACTGCTCTTCATCGTGGTGCACCAGTCCTATGAGTTGTGGTTCAAGGTCATCATCGACGAACTGCGCCGGGCCAGCGTCGCGCTCTGGTCACGAGAGCCCTGGAACGCGCTCAGCCACTTGAAGCGGATGGTGTCAATTGAAGACTTGTTGCTCCAGCACCTGCGCGTGCTCGAGACGATGTCGCCCGAGGGCTTCCTCGAGTTTCGTGATCCGCTCGACCCCGCGTCGGGTTTCCAGTCCTTCCAGTTCCGCGCCATCGAGTTTCTGAGCGGCGCTGGCAAGAAGGCGATGCTGAGCTTTCACCTCTTCGACGAGACGACGCGCGCGTGGCTCACCGAGATGAGCGAGGCCCCGTCGCTCCTGGGCGGCTTCGAATTCTCGCTCCGCCAGGCCCTCGACGCGGGCGAGGGCACCGCCGCGATCGACGTTGTGCGCGCGCTGTACCTCGAGCACCATTCGCCCGTGACGTCGTCACTGCACGCGGTGGCCGAACTGATGATGGACCACGACGAACGCCTCGCCATGTGGCGTCACCAGCACATGCTGATGGCGGGTCGCCAGATCGGTCGTCGTCCGGGCACCGGGGGATCAGAGGGCATGGCGTATCTCGACACGACGTTGCCCCAACGTCTCTACCCCGTTCTGTGGGAAGTAAGGAGTGTCCTATGACCAACCGTGACGAGTGTGTGGCTCTCGACGCCCGAGATCCTCTGGCTGCGTTGCGTGACGATTTCGTCCTGCGCGAGGGCGAAATCTACCTGGACGGCAATTCGCTCGGACCCGTCTCGAAGGGCACCCAGCGACGCGTGCGAGAGGTCATTGACCACGAATGGGGCGAGGGCCTGATCCGTTCCTGGAACTCAGCGAATTGGATGGACGCGCCCATCGAGCTCGGCAACCGTCTCGCACCGCTGATTGGCGCGCGCGAGGGCGAGGTGCTGGTCGCCGACACCCTGACTTTCCTGCTCGCCAAAATCATCGGCGGTTCGCTCGAGCTACGACCCGACCGGCACGTCGTCATCACTGACGCGGTCAACTTTCACTCAGACCTCTACATCGTCGCGGCGATGGCGCGCCTCGCGGGTCGCGACATCATCGTCAAGACCATCGACCGCGACACGTTGGTCGATTACCTCGACGACGACGTGGCGCTCGTGATGTTCACGCACGTCGATTTTCGTACGGGCGAGATGCTCGACATGGCCGGAATCACTGCGGCCGTGCACGCGGTGGGTGCATTGATGCTCTGGGACCTCGCCCACTCGACGGGCGCCGTGCCCTTGGACGTGACGAGCGCCAATATCGACTTCGCAGCCGGCTGCGGTTACAAATATTTGAATGGCGGTCCCGGCGCACCGGGATTCATGTACGTGGCGCCGCGCTGGCAGGGGGTGCTGCGCAATCCGTTGCCGGGTTGGCTGGGGCACGCGCGCCCCTTCGACTTCGAACCGACCTACGAGTCGGCACCGGGCATGCGCGCCTACGTAACCTCGTCACCTTCGGTCCTCGCATTGGGTGCCCTCGACGGGGCGCTCGAGGTCTTTGAGCGCACCACCATGACCGAGGTGCGCGTGAAGAGTTTGGCGTTGACGGACCTGTTCATCTCGCTGGTCGAGGAGGCGTTGCCGGGCGTCTTCGATGTCGTGACGCCACGCGAACACACGCTGCGCGGCAGCCAGGTGGCGCTGCGTCACGAACAGGGTTACGGCATCGTTCAGGCGTTGATCGAACGCGGCGTGATTGGCGACTTTCGCGCCCCCGATATATGTCGCTTCGGCCTCACACCGCTTTATCTGCGCTACGTCGACGTCTACGACGCGGTGCAGATCCTCGTGGACGTCATGATGAGTTCGGCGCACCTCGACGAGCGCTTCATTGTGCGACTCGCGGTCACCTGAGTCACTGCGAGAAGACGACGGTGCGCTGACCCACTAAAGCGACGCGGTCCTCCGCGAGCAGTCGCACGGCGCGCGCTAGCACGTTGCGCTCTACGTCGCGACCGAGGGAGACGAGATCCTCGGGCGCTCGAGCGTGCGTGACGCGCACGACGTCTTGTTCGATGATGGGTCCCTCGTCGAGCTCGGCGGTGACGAAGTGCGCCGTCGCGCCGATCAACTTCACTCCGCGCTCGTAGGCCTGGTGGTAGGGACGCGCTCCCTTGAACCCCGGCAGGAATGAATGGTGGATGTTGACTGCGCGGCCCGCCAGGTCGGCGCACAGGCTCTCGGAAAGCACTTGCATGTAGCGTGCCAGAATGACGAAGTCGACGTGCAGGAGGGTGACTAGTTCGCGTACTTCGTTCTCGGCACTCGTCTTGGTGCTCGGCGTGACGGGAATCTCGTAGTAGGGCACGGCGTGTCGCGCGGCCAGTCCGGCGCAATTCGCGTGGTTGCTCACGATGGCAACGATGTCGAGGGGCAGGTCGCCCGAGTCGCGGCGATACAGCAACTCCGCGAGGCAGTGGTCGTGCTGCGAGACCATCACCAGAGCGCGTCGTCGCGTCTCCTCGCGACGGATCGACACTTCAGGCTCGAAGAGGGCGAGGGCTACGACGATAATGTCACGGACTCCGTCAAGGTCATTTGAGTCGGTCTCGAAACGGGTGCGCATGCAGAACTGCGACGTGACGGGATCGGTGAACTGGTCGTTCTCCAAGATATTGCCCCCGACACTGACAATCGCGGTCGACGTCGCGAGGACGATACCGGGTCGATCGTGGCATTGCAGGGTGACGACGTAGACAGTCACGGTTCTCCTTTTCTCCAGATTAGGAGACGTCGCGACTACTCTCCGATGAGACCCAGACCCGTGGCACCAAGTTCGGCACTCTCTTCCATCATCTCGATGTCCGACGGTGTCGACGCCGTCGTGGGGGTGTCGCCCAGCAACAGGTAGCTCATGACTGCCGCGACAATCAAGAGAATCGCGGCAATATTCAGCGTGGTGAGGAATCCGGTCTGGCTCGGGAGGGTGGCCCCCGATGCCGTGTAGTGAGCGAGGATCGCGCCAGCGGCGGCCGAACCAATCGAGAGCCCGACGCTGCGAAGGAGTTGATAGAAGCCCAGCGCGGCACCGGTGTCGGCGGCGGGAGTGGCGCGCACGATGTAGCCGGGCATCGCGGCGAAGGTCAGTCCCGCGCCGAGTCCCCCAATGCCCATCGCCACGAAGGCTTCCCAGAGCGAGCGGTGCTCGAAGGAAAAAGTAAGCGCTGCGATGGCGAAGAGCATCGCACCGAGTGGCACCGTGATGCGCGCGTTGAAGTGGCGGACGAGTCGCGGAACGAAGCGGCTCGCGGTGAAGGTGCCCACCGATAGCGGTACCAACAGCAAGCCAGAGGTGAAGATAGATGCGCCGAAGCCGTACCCGACTGACCGCGAGACTTGCACGTATTCAACGACGACGGGCATGAAGAGGTACATGGCCATCGAGATGAGGAATCCTGAAGCGTCTGACGTAATCACTGCGCGATGGGTGGCCTGGCGAAGGTTGACCAGGGGGTCGTGGCGGCGCAACTCGTAGAGACACCACGCCACCAGGAAGACGGCGCCCCCCGCCCCCAGCGTCACTGAACGAGTGGACGTCCATCCCCACACCTGTCCCTCGCCGAGTACCGCCAGGAGAGATACCAGACCGAGGGTCAATATCACGGCACCGACGAGGTCGAAATCGCGGCGCGGGCGTGCTTGGGTACGGGGCAGGACTCGCGCGGCGAGAATCAGCGTCGCACCAATCATGACGGTGGCGAACCAGAAGGCCGCGTGGTAGTCGAAGTACTGGGCAATAACGCTGGTGACCGGGTAGCCGAGCCCTACGCCAATCGCTGCCGTCACCGATAAAGTGGCGATGGTCTTGGCCGCCTGCGCCGGCACCAGGTGCGAACGCGCGATGGCCATCGTGACGGGCAACAGACCCATGCCCAGCCCCTGGAGGCTCCGTCCGACGAGCAGCCACGTGAAGTCCTTGGACATCGCGGCCATCACGAGGCCGACGATGACAATCGCGAGGGCGTACAAGACGACGCGACGTTGCAGGTGCCCGTCGGCCAGTCGACCCATTACCGGCGTCGCCAGGGCGCCGGTCGCCAGGGTGGCGGTCAGAATCCATTGGGCCGTGCTGATGGTGATGTGGTTCGACTGGGCCACGGTACCAATCAACGGAGCGCCAAGGCTGCCGATGATGGACATCATGGCGGCCAAGAGGATCAGCGTGAATTGTAGCGTGCGCGTAGAGGTGGTCCCGGCCGCCATGGCACTACTTTCGATAGGAATAGAAGCCTTGGCCTGACTTGCGGCCTAACTGGCCCGCGGCGATCATGCGCGACAACAGGGGCGGAGTGGCGTAGTGGGTTTCGCGGAACTCCGCGTAGAGCGACTCGGCTACCGCAGCGGTCGTGTCCAGGCCTATGAGGTCGGTCAAGGCGAGTGGTCCCATCGGGTGCGCGCACCCGAGCGTCATCGCGGTGTCGATGTCCTCGGCGGTGGCGACTCCCCCTTCGACCATGCGAATCGCCGACAGTAGATAGGGAATCAGCAGGGCGTTGACGACGAAACCCGCGCGGTCGGGTGAGGCGATTGGTGTTTTGCCGAGTCGTTCGCTGGCCAACGTCCGCGCGGCGTGCACGGTCGCCTCGCTGGTGAGCAGTGACGCCGTCACCTCAACGAGTCTCATGACCGGAACCGGATTGAAAAAGTGCAGTCCGACCACGTTCTCGGGTCGCGCCGTGGCTGAGGCGAGGGTCGCGATGGGAATCGACGAGGTGTTGGAGGCGAAAATCGCGCCACGGTCGGTGACGGCTTCATCCAGACGGCGAAAGACCTCAAGTTTCACGGCCTCGTCTTCGGCCACCGCCTCGATGACGAAGGTGAGATCCGCGAGGTCGTCGAAGGAGGTGCTGAAGTGCAGGCGACTCAACGCCGCGAGGGGGTCTTCAGGGCTGAGCTTTCCCGCGTCGCGGGCCTTTTCCAGCGATCGGGTCAGGCGTCGGCGGCCGTGCTCGAGAGCACTTTGGTCTCGTTCGACCACGACGACGCCGAGTCCGGCGCGGGCACAGACTTCGGCGATGCCCGAACCCATGAGGCCGCAGCCAATCACTCCGATTCGATCCACGGGACCTCCTTGCCAACTTCTCGTGGGCGTCACGCCTTGAAAAGTCTAGGCCTCCTGCTCGGTGCGAACACTTCTGGTGAGAACACTTCGGGGCGACTGGAGCGACTGAGTAAAGTGAAGTGACGTGGTGCCTGCTGTGCACCCCATTCGAAAGGAGACGCCGATGGAAACCATCAACGTCATTGTGGAAATCCCCGCCGGAAGCCAGAACAAGTACGAAATGGATCACGAGACCAACATGATGAAGTTGGATCGCCACCTCATCGTGTCAATGGGGTATCCGGCGGAATACGGCTTTATTCCTGACACGCTGGGTGGAGACGGCGACCCGCTCGACGCGCTCGTGCTGACCGCGTACCCGACGTTTCCGGGTTGCTTGATCGAGGTGCGCATCCTCGGCATGTGCATCATGACCGACGAAAATGGCGAGGACGCTAAGTTGATCACCGTGCCCGCCTACGACCCGGCCTGGAAGTCCGCGACGGACATCACCGACGTCCCCAAGGCCACGCTGGACCGGATCAGCCACTTCTTCACGGTGTACAAGGATCTTGACGAGGGTAAGTGGGTCAAGGTTGAGAACTACGTGGGACGCGACGAGGCTCTCCAGGAGCTGACGGCGTCGCGGGTTCGATACCAGGGGTGACCGAAGTGACGTCGTGAGCCCGGCCCCGGTCCCAGCTCGACACGTTCTCATCGCCACGCAGGTGGTCTTCTTCATTTGCGTCATCATGTGCATTTTCGTGTCCCATAGCCGTGAGGCCGAAATCTACGGGATCTCGTATTACGGCGTGCACGCCCCGACGCTGCCCCTCGTCGCCATTGGATACGGGGTCGGGTCGGTGGGCCTCTGGCGAACCGCGAAGTACCTTTCTCCCCTCGACGTCCCGAAAATTTTCGCCCACGGACTGCGCGTCGTCGCCATCGCCCTCCCCCTGTTGCTCATCACGCCGTTCAATCACGGGGCGTTCTTCAACTGGGCGCACATGACGTTGGGAATCGTAATCGGCGTGACGCAGATGGCCACCAGCACCTACCTCTTGTTTCGCCAGCGACAGTTCTCGACGACGGTGGCGTTTTTTCTTCAACTCGCCGGAGGAATCGTGGCCGCCGTGTCGCTGCCAGACTGGGGCTTCAATCACATGCTCGATGGCGAGTTGGTGTTTGAATTGGGATTTGCCTGGTGCTTGATCCAGTGGACGTACGTCGCCCCGGACAAGAAGCGCCAGATGGCAGATCTTTCACTGTCGTTCGACGACGAATAGGTGGGCGTGGGTCCGAGGCGCCGCGAAATTGAGCCACAGTCGGTGAAACAGCGCTAATGAGGGCGCCACCTACGAGGAAGGATAACTCCGCGCGAACCTCGAACGACGCGAGGTCGTCGCACCCCGGTTCTACAGTGGCCTATGGCCTTTTCTTCGCGTGACTCCTTGCAACGACTTCTCGACGCGGCACGTTCACCCGAGTGGAGTCTCGGCCTCGACCGCAACGGCGCAGTCATGGCCACGCGCGATTCGGGCAGCATCGGACTGCCCTGGATTGTCAAGGCGCACTCGCGCGGGCGCGGCATGCAGGTCTCGTTTTACGAGCCCGGTGACGACAGTGACCTCGAAGGCGAAGTCATCGGCGAGCTCGTCGGCAATCCGCGCGAAATGGGCCGACAACTGCGGGTAATCCTCGAGGATCTTGAACTGGTGGAGCGTCCAGCGGGCGGCTGAAGGTTAATTAGAATTGTGTCATGACGCCCAACGTTCCGCGCCGCGCCCCGGGCTTCTCGCCCGGCATGTTCCCCGTTTTTCTTCGCCCTTGGTTGAGGCGCTGTCGGGTTGACTTCAACCCCAAGACGCCGCCACCCATGGTGACGGTGGCCGTGGCCAGCGTCGTAGCGATCGTCGGATCCCTGGCCGCGGACGCGGTGCTGGTGAAAGTGGGAGTGTCGATATTTCCCAAGACCCGGGGCTACTCGCACTTTCAGTTCGCGGACTATTCGAAACTCACCATCATCGGCGTTCTTATCGCCTGCGTCGGGTGGCCCATCGTCGCGCGCATTTCTTCCCAGCCCAAGTGGCTGTTCTTGCGCGCGGCGATAGCGGTGACGCTGGTGTTGTTTCTCCCTGACGCGGCGATCTGGTACCTCGGCCAATCGGCGACGGCAGTGTTCGTGCTGATTTGGATGCACGTTGCCATTGCCGTCGTGACGTACCTGTCGCTGATCCTCCTGGCGCCGGTACGCGGGCGCCACGTGCGGCGCTGAATTAGTCGCGCACGAAGGGAAAGCCCGGGGTGGCGCGCATTGAACCGCCGGCGTCGATGGTCATTGCCTCGTAGCCCTCGACTTTGTCGATCAGCACCATGACATCGTGGCCGCCGACGCTGAGGGCAGTGGCCAACGCGTCGCAGACACCGAGGTCGGGACCGGCGACACTCGCCGACGCCACCGCCCCGGTGAATTCGTGGGTGAAGGGGTTGTAGAGATGCGCGCCGCGCTGGGCTTCGCCCGACGTGGCGAGGCACGCGCGAAGTTCCACCACGGCCGAGAGTCGTTGGGAATCGTCGGGACGAACAATCCCAGTGCGAAAGACGGCGTCGGGGGCGGGCCCCCCGAAGGAGGCGATGTCGCCCGCCGCGTTCACGATCGCTCCACTGACGTCCAAGTCACGAAACTGGTCGAGCGCGCGTTGGGCGGCCCACCCCTTCACGTAGCCAGTGGGGTCGATGCCGCCGGGCAGGGCCCAGGGGTCGAACCATCCGCCACTCAGCGTCTTGGCTTGCTGGCAGAGGTCGAGAACGTCGGCTACCTGCGGGGGTGTTTCACCCAGGGTGACCTCGCCGCGGCGAAGGCGGCTGATCGGGCTCGAATCCTTGTAGGTACTGAACACCCGGTCGACGTCGTGCAGCAATTCACTCGCGCGACGAATCGCGGCCGCCGCAGCGTCGGCGTCGGTGCCGCGGAAGAGGTCGATGGTGATAACGGTCCCCATGACTTCGATGAGGTGGCGCGTGGACGGATCCACGTCGGACATTAGATGCCGAGCTTCTTCAACGCGTACTGCAGGGACATCTGGAAGCCGGCGCTGGTATAGCTCGCTCCGGACACGCTCTGGATGTTGTAACTCTGAGCGGCGATGGCCTCGGGTTCGAGAATCGGAATCGAATACTGGTCGATCTGAATTGAGCGCGGGTTACCGCCGTCAGTAATGGAAGCGATGGTCACCTTGGTGATCTTCTTGCCGTTGGCGGTGACCTTGACCGAGAGTTCGCCGTAGAAGTAGTTGACCAATGGACCGGTGGCGGTGCGGACGCCCGTCGGCGCCACCGTCGTGGTGGTCGTGGGGGCCACGGTGGTGGACGTGGTCGGGGGGGCCGTGGTCGTAGTGGTCGGTGCCAGCGTCGTCGTGGTCGAAGAATTACCGCTGTTCGTCGTCGTGGTGGTCGTGGAAGGAGCCGTCGTGGTCGTGGTCTTCTTGACCGGCTTGGTGGTAGTCGTCGCCGGCAAGGTGGTGGGTCCGGAGGATGGCGAGAGGCTGATCTTCACCGGACTGGTATGAAAGCTCAGTACTGACGCGAGTCCGACCACGGTCCCGACGGCGACGATGGGGGAGCGCTTCACGTGAGGCAACTTTCTGAACAAGACATGGGCGGGACTCGATTCTTAGAAGGTGAAGGATTCGTGGTGGACGTGCGCGTGGGGAACGCCGAGGCGACGGGCCGCGGCGACGACGCCGTCGGTGAAGCCGGCGGGACCGCAGACGAAGATATCGTTGGCGCGGATATTAGGTACGAGTGACTCGAGGGTCGCGTCATCGAAGTTGACTTCCTCGCGGCTGCCCACAATCTCGTAGTAGTGGCCGTCGTGCGAAGCCACCAAAGATTTCATCTCCTCGGCGTGGACAATGTCCTCGGTGCGCGTCGCGCGGATGATGACGTTCACGTTCGTGTGCGAAGGAAGGTCTTCGAGCATGGCGCGGATGGGGGTGATACCCACGCCCGCCGCAATCAGTGTGACGTCGCCCATCTTCGTGGCGTGGTGGGTGAAGACACCGTAGGGGCCCTCGACGAAGACGCGGGTCCCGGGCTTGAGCCGGGCGACGGCACTCGACTGGTCGCCGAGTCCCTTGACGGTCACGCGCAGGAACGGCGGGCGCGGGAGAGCTGACAATGAATAGGGGTGACTGTGCCACCACAGGCCCTTGGCCATGAAGCGCCACTGGAAGAATTGGCCGCCCGACACCGCCATCTTCTTGATGTTCTTGCCGGTAACGGTGAGCGAGTAGACGTTGGGAGCCTCTTCGGTGACGCTCGCCACGCGCAATCGGTACTGCCTATTTCGCACGAGCGGCACACCCACGCGCAGCAGGACGATCATCACGCCGGTGCCGACCCACAGCGTGGTCCAGAAACGGATGGTGTTCTCGTGACCCAAGAACATGACGCCGGTGCGGATCTGGTGCATGAACGCCAGACCCAAGCCCAGGTAGGTGTAGAGGTGCACGACCCACCAGGTCTCGTACTTCATTTTGGAGCGCGCAATGCGGATTGAGCTGAAGGCGGCCATTAACAACAGACCAAAACCCGCCGTCGCCATCAACATGTCGGGGTAGTTGACCCAGAAGCTCCAAATCATGTGAAACACGTTGGTCTTGAGCATCTGGGTGTAGCCCAGGACGACGCTCAACACGTGCAGCGAGATCAGCGAGACGGCGTAGGGGGCGATCTTGCGGTGCCAGCGCACGAGCTTGTCTTGGCCCACCGTGCGCTCGAGCCAGGGTAGGCGTGCGGTGAGCAGCACCATCACGAGCATCAGGTAGGAGCCCGCGAAGGCGCTCACGCGCGCAATGGCGAGCGGCCAACCGCCGGCGCTGGCGAGGGCCGCGTGGCCCTCTACCGAAATAGCCAACGCGATCGCGAGACCAAAACCGACGCCACACAAGAGTTCGAGCACGTGTACCACGTGGGGCTGGGGCGCACGTCCGGGCAGGTGAGTGCGCATCGAACTCGTCTGGTGCCAGGAAGGGGTGACCGCCGACTTACGCTTGGAGCGGGTCCTGTTCGTCCCGGATTGGCCTCTGGTCACTGTGTCCACGCCCTAGAACGTACTGAGACAAGATAAGTTTTTGACAAAATTAGGGTTCGAAGTTCGACAATTCTGGGCGAACGTCAGGCAATCGTCAGGACTTCGGTGCCGAATCCTCGCCGGGCTCAAAACGGCCGGCGAAAGCCCCCAGGTGGCTGCCGATCTCGGTGACGTGGCGGTGCAGCTCTTCGAGCAGATCGGTGTTCTTCTTCACTTCACTGATCAAGGATGTGTTCTCGGTGATCAAGACCTTGATGTCGTCGGTATTCGTGGCCGTGTGCACCGCAACTTCGGAAGCGATGGCGTCGGAGCGCTTGGCGGCGATGAGCAGCGCGGCGGCTTGAACTCCCGCCATCATCGACAAGAAGAGGTTGAGCAAAATATAGGGGTAGGGGTCGAAGGCCTTGTGGTGCAGGACTCGTTCCAGCAGCCAGGTGTTGATGAGTGCCCAGGAAATCATGACCGCGAAGAACCCGAAGACGAAGGGCCACGAGCCCATCGCATTGCGCATCTTGTCGGCGGCGCGCTCGCCGAGGCTTAGCTCATTGCCCGAACGCACACCCGGGTGAGTGTGCCACTTGGTCTGCCACGATCTTTGCTCGGCCACGTCTCTATCGTCGCACACCCGGCATTGTCTTCGGACGTCTTTTAAAATGGGGGCTCGAAATGTGGCCGCCACGCGAGGCCCGCGCGGCCGCGGGTGGGCTTCACCGTTAACACCTGGTGAATCTCGAGGTGATGGTGTTCGAAGTTGACTGCCGAACCCGCCATGTAGAGGCGCCATACCCGCGCGCGCTCCACGCCCACTTCCTCACTCGCTTCGTCGAAGCGCTTCTCTAGGTTGTCTACCCAGTGACGCAAAGTCAGGGCGTAGTGCTCGCGCAGGCTCTCGAGGTGGCGCACTTCGAGTCCGTGAGCCTGGAACAGCGACACCATGGTGCCGACGTCGTGCAGCTCGCCGTCAGGGAATACGTAGCGCTCGATGAAATCGCTGCGCACCCGCGATGGTCCGCGCATTCCCCAGGCGATCTGCGTCAGGCGTCGTGCTTCAGAGAACCGAGTGGGCCGCGGGTCGTCCTTCATCGAGACGGGCCGCCCGATGGCGTGATTGAGGAAGCGACCGCCGGGCTTCAAGAGATCGAACATCTGCTGGGCGTAAGCCGTGAGTGAGCGCCGGCCCACGTGTTCGCTCATTCCGATGGAGCTGATGGCGTCAAAGGGCCCGTCGCGCACGTCGCGAAAATCCTGTAGACGGAACTCGCAGAGCTCGCCGACGCCCAAGGCGCGGGCCCGCTCGGTGGCGTAAGTCTGTTGCTCGGTCGAGAGCGTCACGCCCACCACCGACACGCCGTAGTTAGTGGCCGCGTGAATTGCCATGGCGCCCCAGCCGCACCCCACATCGAGGAGTCGCATGCCTGGTTGCAGTTCGAGCTTGCGACAAATCAGATCGACCTTGCGGCGTTGGGCGATTTCGAGGGTGTCGTCGTCACTGGCGAATACGGCGCAGGAATAGGTCATGGAGGGTCCGAGCACCATCTCGTAGAAGTGGTTCGAGACGTCGTAGTGGTGCGAGATCGCGTCGCGGTCGCGGCCGCGCGAATGCAGTGCGCCGCGCTGGCGTGCTTCAATTTGCGGTGGGGCGAGAGGGCGCACTGCGTCCGAACCGATGAGTCGCAGGAGTGGCCCCAGGGTCGAAGGAGAAAAGAGGTGTCCCATGGGCGGGACTTGGAGAGAGAACAAGGCGTCGAGGTCACCGTCGAGTTCGAGGTCTCCCGCGACGAAGGCGCGCACGAGACCAAGCTCGCCGGGTCGACGAAGGACGCGGATTAGTGCGTCGGGAGTGAGGATCTTGAGGGTCAGCTCGTTGGCGGGCGACGCCACGGTGGGCGCCACGACGCTGCCGTCGAAGGCTTCGACGCGAAATGGCAATTGGCCATCAAAGAGATGCGCTACTACCGACGCCACCGACATATAACGTCTCCTCCGA
>PLEI01000080.1:0-2493 GCA_003136415.1 Acidimicrobiaceae bacterium
CCGGTGTTGATCATCACGATGTCACCTGGTTCGATCTTCGGAGTGGCCTTCTCCAAGTCTTCGGCTGTAATGACCCCCCACTTCTCCTTTGGAATCGAGACGGCGACACCCGTGCCAAAGAACTTCCACAGTTGAAAGCCGTCCATATACGGCTGATCGGCCGTCACGTGCATGGGCGTGTCCATGTGCGTGCCGCGGTGCATGATGCCGTCGTACTCAACGGCGTAGAAGTCGTGCATTGCGTGGTAGTAGAGCTTGTGGACCACGAGCGGCGGCGCCATCGGCGACGGCCACTGGGGCATGTTGTGGTCCAACTCGTGGCTCAGGTTGTAGAACTTCAATCCATTGGACCGTGCGGATGATGTCATGACTTCCCACTCTCTATGCGGTAGGTGCCCGAAGGATCAAGGATGGCGACGAGACGAACGAGGCAGGCGTCGGCCTTGGCCCAGTTCCAAGGGATTGCGTGGAACGCGCAACGCTTGCCCGTCACGGCGTCGACGTCGGCACCGACGTTCTCGATGGTCGGAACGCCAGCCTTGGCGAGCAGGCGGTGCGCCGGCTGCCAATCGGGGTAGTCCTCGACGACCTCGCGGCCAGTTCGCTTCTTGTAGCGACGCGGGAGTTCGACGATGAGCGGACCGATGAGACGGTGCGACTGGGCGAGCGTCGTGGCGAGCGCGTGGTCGATGTTGGGCGTGTCAATGCCGACGAAACGCGCCTCACGCTCGACGAGCCACGCGGCGGCGGCCTCGGAGAGTCCCGGCGCGTGGCCGAAGTACTCCATGTTGTCCGTATAGTTGCGGTGCCAGCCCGTGTTGATGATCACGACGTCACCCGGCTCAATCTTGGGTGTGGCCGCCTCAAGATCCTCCACCTCAACGTACTCCCACTCGCCCTTGGGGATCGAGACGACGACGCCGTTGCCAAACAGACGCTCAAGGGGGATCTCGCCGATACCCAGCCCACCCTGGGCGAGGTGCAGTGGAGCGTTCACGTGCGTGCCGTTGTGACCTACCGTGACGACGTGCTGGGTCAGCACCCCGTGCATGGCGTGCGTCGCAACTCGGTGGACGCGTATGTCCTTGTAGCCCGGATACGACGGCGTGTAGTGACCCCAGACGTGACTCAACTCCACAAACACCAGGCCCGTCGACTCCTCCACCACCGCCTTTGACACCAAGGCTTCATCGTTCACTGCTGACATTGCAACCCCCTTCTCTCGCACCATCCGTATAGTGGACACTTTAATTCGCATTGTGGCACAATAATCACTCCTTCGCGGGACGGGCACCGCGATGCCACGCGTTCAACGCGCTCACGACGACGTCCGCAAATTGACGAGTTCACGACCAGGAACGACGCGATTACGCAGCGATCCGAGACGTTCGACTGTGGCCACCACTTCATCGCCGCAGACCAGCCAGGGGTACTGCTCGGGCGAGTGGGTCTGACACAACTCGAGTATGCAGCCGGTGCCGCAGGTACCCGAACCCAGGACGTCCCCGGGGCGTACCTCCGTACCGCGCGCGGCGTACGAGACCATCTCGCCGAAGGACCAATAGACGTCTGACCACAGGGCCCTCGAGTAGGGCCGGCCATTCACGCGACAGGACATCTCCAGGTGAAATCCGTTACCCTCTCGCACATCGTCGAGTTCGTCCTTCGTCACGAGCCAGGGCCCCAGGCCGGTCGCGGTGTCCTTTCCCTTCACCGGGCCCATGGAGAGTTTCATCTCGTGCTGCTGAACGTCACGGGCGCTCCAGTCGTTCATGACGCAGTACGCGATCACCAACTCCTCGCCCTCGCGGGGCGATACGTTGGCTCCGCCAACCCCGACGATGGCCGCCACCTCGAGTTCGAAATCGAACTGCGAGCAGCCGGGGGGCATCGGCACGTCCCCCTCGCCTGTCGCAGCGTAGGGGTTGGAGAAGTAGAAGGCTGGCTGTTCATACCACAGAGGATCCATTTCGAGACCGCGCCACGTTCGGCCGGCTCTCACGTGGGCTTCGAAGGCGTAGAAGTCACGGACCGTTCGCGGCTCCAAGGGCGCGAGGAAGTCAAGTCCCTCGAGCGGTGTTACCCCCGTAGCGCGCTTGAGCGCCGCGGCGCCCGCCTGGCGCAGCGTCTCGGCGTTCGCGTCAAAGAGCGCCACGATGTCACTCACGCCGTCAATAACGTGGACGACGTCGTCGCCCACGACGCCCACTCGTACGGTGGCGCTCTCGTCGAGGTAACGAGCGAAGCGCATCGCTAGCGCGCCTCATCGTTGCTCGCGCCGACGATGACGAACGCGGCGATGGCTGGTTCATTGGTGTGATTGCGCCACGCGTGACGTGAACCGCACTGGACCACCACGTCACCGGCCACGAGCGAGACGATCTCGCCGTCGCCGAGGTCGAGATCCAGCACTCCCTTGACGACGATGACGTAATCAATGGTCGGCATCGCGTGCATGCCGCTACCGTCGGGTTCGAAGCGCTCGGCGATTCC
>PLEI01000080.1:2561-7510 GCA_003136415.1 Acidimicrobiaceae bacterium
GTCGGGACCGTTCATGGTAACCACCCGTCGTACGTACATGGTGACCCCCTATCGCGCTCTCAGTTGTGCCACGTCGGCGAAAGCGCGCAGCTCGCGCGCGATGTCGTGGCCCTGGGGGCCGTAGAGCAGCCCCGCGACGCCCGACTCGCGTACTTCCTCGAGACGCGCCCGCATCTCGGGGGCCTCGCGCGTCTCGGTGGTCTTCAGGATCAACGGCCCGTTGATGAGCGGACGCTCCATCGGCAGCACCTCGATCAGGTGGCCTCGATGTGTCTCCAGGTGACGGCGACGTTCGTCAATTGCGTGAATCTGGCGTTCGTACTCGCGCCACTCGGGAGTGGCCACGGCCACGCCATCACCGCCAATGTGCAGTTGGAAGGCCGCCGTGGCACCCGCGGCGTCGATGACTCGGTCCGAACCGGGATCCTCACCTGGCTCCAGTACCGTGCCATTGAATTGGACGAATAATCGCCCGGCGTCCGCGCCAATACTGTTCTGGCTGCCGTGCGAGACGTTGGTGAGAATACCGTCGGCGACGCGCTCGCCAACGGCGTAGCCCTTCGGTCCGTGAGCGGCCACCCAGATCGGCACCGAACCCAATCCGTCCAAGCCGGTCAATGCCCCGTGCTTCAAACCGATGACCGATCCGTCCCATTCGATCTCCTCGCCATTCAACAGACTCCGCAACGCGGTGACGTAACTCTCAACTTCCCTCCACGTTGCGGGCGACTTGCCGATCATCAACTGAGAGGTGAAGCCGGTCCCCACCACGATGACGACTCGACCGGGCGCCAGCGCTCGCAGGGTGGCGACAGCGCCGGCAGTCGCCACAACGTGACGCAGCCGCGGGGTCAGCACCGAGACACCCAGGGTGATCTTCGAGGTGCGCTGCGCGGCGAGGGCGAGCACCATCCACGGATCCGCAAGGAAGGATGGCGAGTCGAAGACGAAGGCGTGTGAATAGCCCAGGTGCTCGGCGAGCTCGACGTGATCCGGCGTCGTCGCGGTCGCGGGAAAGATGACACCAATTTCCATGGTTCGTTCCTCCGTCTCTCTACTACCGGGTCACGGCAAAGTTGCGTACGGCCTCAGCGATATTCATGAAGGGGTTCACGCTGGGGTCGATACTTCCTTGAACTTCGTCGGGTTGCATCCAGTTGTGGCAGATCGAGACCGCGAGGTGTGCGTCGGGGTCGGCCCAACTGATGGACCCCCCGATACCGGGGTGGGCCAGCACGTGGGGGTTGGATCCGAGGATCGGATACGCCGGCGGGCACTCCCCCCCTAACCAATACCCACCAACGCCGACCCAGGCGACCCAACCCATCACCTTGTCGACCTCGCCGGCGTCGGGACGCGGTTGGGCGAAACTGCGGACCCTCTCCTCAGACAGTAGACGCACACCACCGAACTGGCCGCCGCCCGCGAGTAGCGCGAAGTAGCGACTACCCGAACTGGCGTTCATGATCACACCGGCGCCGGGTACGACGCCCCTGCGCACGATATCCAGATTGTGCACGGCGGGACCGGGAAAGATGCTCATCGGCATCGAATCATTGAAGTAGGGGTTGTCGCTGGGCACGGGCGGGCCTTGCGATATGACCGGTACGACTCGGGCGAGCTTGTCGCTCGGTACGCCGAGGTAGAGGTCCTCGACCCCCAGCGGACCGCAGATCTCCTCCGCGATGAACTTGTCGACCGGGCGATGTGCGCGGTCCGTGCGTCGGATCAACTCACCCACCAGCCACCCCCACACAAGTTCGTGATAGGCGTTCGTCGTGCCCGGCGTGAAGATGGGATCGAACTCTTCGATCTGAGCGATCATCCAATCCCAATCAAGCATCTGCTCAGGCGTGACGCCGCGCGGCATCTGAGGAATGCCGGCGCGGTGCGCGAGCACGTCCGCCACGGTCGTCGACCCCTTGCCGTGCTGAGCGAATTCCGGCCAGTAATCCGCCACCTTCTTGGAGTACTCAATGAGACCCCTCTCGGCCTGAACGTGCAGAGCCGTGGCGACGATTGCCTTAGTGACGGAGAACACCGCGAAGAGCGAGTTTCGATCGACCGGTGCGCCACCTCGCGTCTGAGTCCCCACCGA
The DNA here is from genome assembly GCA_003136415.1 of Acidimicrobiaceae bacterium. Classification (GTDB taxonomy): domain Bacteria; phylum Actinomycetota; class Acidimicrobiia; order Acidimicrobiales; family RAAP-2; genus RAAP-2. The sequence continues at coordinate 4,660 of PLEI01000080.1, forward strand.
CTCGTCGAGTATCTGCTCACCGTTCAGATAGGCGGCGACCTGGATGCCCACCTCGCCCATTTCAAGGGCGCGCTCCATCGCGCATCGTACGTCGTTGGCACCCATCATCCTGACCTCCCTGGACCTTCGGTCTCCTCTTCGAGACGACGTTGCTTGGCCGCACTCACCAAGTACTCATTGACGTTCTTTTGCAACGCGTCGGCCTGTTCGGGCGTCCACTTACGAAAACCCTCGCCCTTCTTCGCGCCGGTCTTGCCCTCGGCGACCAACTTAACGAGAAGCGGCTGCGCCACCGGCGTCACGTCGAGCGCTGGCATCAGGGTCTCGTGAATCGCCAGCGTCAGTTCGAGTCCAACCAGGTCGGACTGCTCGAGCGGACCGAGTACCGGCAGGCGAAGGCCAAAGCCGTATTTCACGACCGTGTCAACAGTCTCGGCGTCACAGACGCCCGAAGCGACGATGGCAATCGCTTCACGCTTGAGGGCATGCTGCATGCGATTGCCAATGAAACCGGGGATATCTGCTCGAAGACGCACGGGCCGCAGGCCGACGCTGCGCAGCAAGTCGATGGTCTGGGACACGAGTTCGGGGGACGTCGCTTCGGCCTCGACGACTTCAACAAGTGGCACCAGATACGGTGGATTCCAGAAGTGCGTCCCGAGCACGCGGAACTTCTGACTGAGAGGCGCGACGATCTCGCGAATCGGGATGCCGGAGGTGTTGGTGGCGAGCACGACAGACGCATCGGTCAAGCGTTCGAGTTCGAGGAAGATCGTTCGCTTCACCGCAAGGCGCTCGGGACCGGCCTCGATCACTAGGCCGGCGCCCGCGACGGCCGTTGCGAGATCACCTTCGGTCTTCAGGTGCGCGAGTCCCGCGTCCTTGTCCTGTTCTAGTAGATCGAAGATCGTGCCCGCGCGCTCGAGAGCGCTGGCTCGCACCTCGTCGCTGAGGTCGTAGAGCGTGACGTCGTGGCCGCGCGCGGCGAAGACTTGACCGATCGCCAAGCCCATCAATCCCGCCCCGACGATCGCCACCGGGGTGTCGCGTGAGAGGGTCATCCCGCGGTATACCCCCCATCAATGTAGTGAACCTGACCGGTGCAGAAGTCCGAGGCCGGTGACAGGAGATAAACCGACACGCCCACGAGGTCCTCCGGTTCACCGAGTCGCCCGAGGGGAATGCGCGACAAGTTCCGAGCGCGAGCGGCCCTGCCCCGGTCATCGTCGGCGAAGATCCAACTCGTCAGGCTCGAACGAAAGACCGTGGGGGCTATCGCGTTTACCGTGATGCCGCGTGACCCCCACTCGATGGCGAGTGCCCGGGTCAAGGCGTCCACTCCGCCCTTGGAGGAGCAATATGCCGTGTAGCCCACCGCATTGCCCAGTCGACCGCGAACCGACGACACGAACAGGACCTTCTTGCCACGACCCTGGTCACCGACGGCGGCGCTGAAGGCCTTGGCCATCAGCCACGGGCCTCGGACGTTGGCGTCCATGACCGCCTCCCAATCTTCCACCACCATGTCGTCGATCATGGCCGGCAGATTGAGCCCCGAGGCCACGATGAGCATGTCGGGTGTCCCAAACGATGCAACGGCCGCGCCAATGATGGCAGAGGCGTCGTCGATGGTGTCGGGACGGGCCTGGATGACCGCCACGTTACCCCCAGCGTCAGAAGCCTCCTTGGCGACTTTGGCCAACTCGTCGGACGATCCGGAGGCGAGCAGCAGGTTGCATCCGAGTGAAGCCAGCGCAATGGCGATGGTTCGACCGTACGCACCCGAGGCGCCCGTGATGACGGCCGTCTTTCCCGAGACGTGAAACAACGCCAACGGGTTGTAGAGCGCGTCGTGGAGTAGTTCATCAGTTCCTTCAATCGTCATGCTCGATGACCTTCCATTCCCTCATCGCATCGCAGACGCGTTGCGTATCTCGGATCGTGCGACGTGTTTGTCATGTCTTACCGGCCAGCGACGTCGCGATGTCGGCGCCGTAGGAAGCAGCAGTGACGCCCTCAACGCTGAGGGCAGCACCGGTGAGTTCTTGGTAGGCACGACCGTGTCCAAAGACGATGATGCGGTTGCAAATGTTCGCCAGGTCCTCGTACTCGACACTCGCCACGACAGCGGCCCCGCCGCTCTCAGCGAATGCGGCCAGTGCCTTGAAGATCTCGCTGCGAGCCCCCACGTCGACTCCCTGGGTCGGTTCGTGCAGGAGGAGCACTTTGGGGGAGGTCGCGAGCCACTTGCCCAGGACAATCTTCTGCTGGTTTCCGCCGCTGAATTCGCCCACCAGCATCTCAGGCTCGTGGGGCACCACGCCGACCGACCTCATGACCTGGCGAGTATCCAGGTCCTCGCGTGAGCGATGCAGGACGCCCTTGGAGAAGAAAGTATCGAGGCGTGGTAACACGGAGTTCTCGCGCACCGTAAGATCGGTTGAGAGGGCCTCTTTGGTTCGATCGGCCGGTACGAGGGCCATGCCACGCTTCACGCGACCAGCCACCGAAAGCGTGTGCAGTGAGATCTCCTCACCGTCGATGACGCACGTCCCCGTCGTGTGGCGCTCCTTGTCGACGAGAAGGTACGGCACATCCTCGAAGCCCGAACCTCCGATCCCCGTCAATCCCAGGATCTCACCCTGCTTCAGCGTAAAGGAAACGTCGTGCACGGATCCCCCCGAGAGATTCGCGACCGACAACACTTCATTGGGNNCTCGGAGAGCCGATGGCTTACGAACAGCACGCCGACGTGCTCGTCTCTGGCGATCTGGCGGATCCACTCGATGAGGTGAGCAGCGTCCTTCTCACCGAGTGCCGCAGTGGGCTCGTCGAGAACGATGACGCTGAT
>PLEI01000109.1 GCA_003136415.1 Acidimicrobiaceae bacterium
CGTCGTGGTGCTCAACGTGGACGGGGGGATCGAGGACATCAGTCATTGGTTATCTCCCGAACTTCGTGTATGAGTTTTTGGAAGCGACGCCCGAGGCGAGCTCCGCCGCCGTGGTCTTGAGAGCTGCGTCCGCCGCCGCGATGTCCGAGGGGTTGTTGAAGGTGGCAAGCCACTGCGCGTACTCACTGGATGTCACGACCTTGACGCGGAAGAACATCAGTGAGTGATACAGCCCGCAGAGTTGGGTGCACTGGCCAAAGAACGTGTTGGTGCTCTGGGCGCGAATGGTGAATTGGTTCTCCACGCCCGGCAGGGCGTAGCGCGAGAAGTTGAAGGCGTGCACGTAGAAGCCGTGGATCACGTCGGTCGACGTCAAGTTGATGTGCACGTTCGTGTTGACCGGAATCTCCATAATCGGACTCTGCGTGGTCTGTCCGTAGACCAGTGCGTTCGTGCCCGGGTAGAGGAATTGCCAGCCCCACTGGAAGGCGTTGACGTTCACGATGACGTTGGTCTTGGGGTTGGACGTTTCCTTGTTCTCCACCACCAGCGTGGCGGCAAAGAGGCCGAAGACGATGAGAATTGGCACGACGGTATAGATGACTTCCAGGGGCAGGTGGTACTGGTGCTGCTCGGGGATGCTCTCACCCTTGCGCCGGTACTTCAGTACCGCCCAGAGCATGAGCAAGACGGTGAGTCCACCGATGATCACGGCGCCAATGGAGAACCACTGCCAGAGGTGAAACACTGATTTCGAACTGTCCGTGACGCCGGGGCTCGCGCCGAATCCCGGCACGGTGCAACCAGAGAGGACGAGTGCAGCCAGGGGGAGCGCAGCGGCTCGGCGTACGCGACGCCAACGGCGCGACCGATCCGGAGCACCCTGAGGGGGCAGGGCGGGTGTAGGCACGCCTAGACCTTAGCCAACTTTTATGGGAGCGCTATAACGAAAGCGGCGCGCAGAACGAGGGTCTCGAGGACCCATTGCTACCGGACGGCTCAGTTGGGTGGGTCGGTGTCGGTGGGGGTGGACGAGGCGGGCTTGTCGGCGTCGGTCGCGGCCGTGACGTCGCCAGTCTTGGACGACTTGAGGCCCTTTTCGAACTCGTTCTTGGCTGAGCCCAGGTTGCGGGCCAACTTCGGGATCGCCGCTCCGCCGAAGACGAGAACGACCAATATTACGACGACAATCACGCCGTCCATTCCAAATATTTCGCCCAGTAACACGGTGAACTCCTTTGTCGTGTCGTGCCTCCAGAGTAGTCCTCGCACTGCGCGAGACGGCGGCCGACCACTTGAGTAGATTGCTCCAATGCCTCACGTGTCGCGCCGCACCTTTCGCGATTCCCTGAGCGTGGCACTCACGGTGGGCGCCTACGGCGTGGCCTTCGGCGCCGCCGGGGTGGCGGCGGGTTTCAGCGTGCTCCAGACCAGTCTCTTCTCCCTGTTGGCGTTCACCGGGGCGAGCCAGTTCGCGGCGGTCGGGGTGGTCGCAGCCGGGGGCGCCGGACTGAGCGCGGTCGTCGCGGCGTCGCTGCTCAGCACCCGAAACGCCCTGTATTCCCTGCAGATGGCACCCCACCTTCAGGTAACCGGCTGGCGTCGCCTAGTCGCCGCCCAGATCACTATCGACGAGTCGACCAACGTGGCATTGGCGCAGGCGTCCCACGGTCCCGAAGCGATTCGTCACGGATTTTGGCTGACTGGATCAGGAGTTTTTCTTTTCTGGAATATCTTCACGGTCCTGGGTGCTCTGGGAGCCAAGTCCCTCGGTAACCCGGCCGCCTGGGGTCTTGACGCCGCCGTGCCCGCGGCGTTCCTCGGCTTGCTGTGGCCTCGCCTGCGCGACGCGCGCGTGCGCATCATCGCGGGCGTTGCCGCGGTCTTCGCACTGGTCATGACGCCCCTCTTGCCATCGGGGACACCAATTATTGCCACGGTTATCGTGGCGGTCATCGCGGGGTGGCGCGAATGAACACGGTGATGACGTGGTCGGTACTGCTCGGGACGAGCGTCCTGTGTTACGCCATCAAGCTGGTCGGCTACTTGGTGCCCGCCCGGTGGCTCGCCAATGAGCGCCTGCAGCGAATAAATTCCCTGATCCCGGTCGTTCTACTCAGTGCGCTGGTCGTGGCGCAGGCACTGGCGATGAAGACGCATATTGTTCTCGATCATCGAATGGCGGGGGTCGCCGCGGCCTTTGCGGCGCTGATGGCCCGAGCACCCTTTCCCGTGGTGGTGATCAGCGCGGCCGTCACATCGGCCCTGGTGTACCGCTGGCACTAGCCCGCGATGGCGATACCAAGGATCATGGCCAGCAAGGTCGCCAGGGTTCCCACACCGGCGAAGATCCCGCGCAGGCGAGGGGTCTTGGCGCGAGTGTGCAGGAATGCACCCACGCCGGCCACCACCACGCAGAGCATCTTGGCACCGAAGGCCGCGTTCCAACTCGATGACTGCGAGCTGCCGTGGACGGCGGCGTAGTTCCAGAAACCGGTTAAAACCAGTAGCCAGTACGCCGGCCAACTCAGGCGAGCGAAGGCCTGGGCGACCTTGCGCGGGGCCTCCTCGCCCATGGAGCGCAGGGTGGGAAGCAGGCCGGCCACGACAATCTGGCCGCCGAACCACACGCTCGCCGCGAGGACGTGCAAGCTGAGCCGGACGATGGTCGAGGCGGAGGCGAGTTGGGTCGTGGCGGTGGCGGAGGCGATGAGCATGACTATTTACTCTGCCATACGGGAGGACGCTTCTCGGCGAAGGCGATGGCACCCTCGAGCGCATCCGCGCTCAAGGCTATGGCGGCGAAGGCTGCGTTGTTGAGCGCCCAGGCGTCCCCCTCGCCCAGGTCCATGGCGTCGAGCATTACCCGCTTGGAGGTGCGCACCGCGAGGGGGGCGTTGGCGCAGATGCGCTGGGCCAACGCCAGCGCGGTGGGGAGGACCTCGGCCGAGGGCACCACCCGATTGACCAGTCCTACTTCGTAGGCGCGCGCGGCCGAGAGCGGTTCGGCGGTGAGGGCCATCTCCAGGGCGACGGCGCGCGCAATGCGCCGGGGCAGGCGAATCAGCCCGCCCGCGCCCGCGATGAGCCCGCGCTGGGCTTCGGGGATGCCAAAGACGGCGTGGTCGGCGGCCACCACCAGGTCGCAACTGAGCAGCATCTCAAACCCGCCCGCGAAGGCCGAACCGTTGGCCGCGCCGATGAGCGGCTTGGGGAACTGACGCTCGGTGACGCCACCGAAACCCTCGTCCGTGGCGGGAAACTCCCCCTGGGCGAAGGCCTTTAAGTCCATTCCGGCGCTGAAGGCCTTGTCCTCGGCGCCGGTCAAAATGACGACCCATACCTCGTCGTCGCTCGCGCAATCGTCCAAGGCCGCGCTGATCGCTTGAGCGGTCGCCAGGTTGATCGCGTTACGCGCCCGTGGTCGGTTGATGGTGAGGACTTCGACGTGTCCTTCGCGATGGCGCAGCAGTTCCTCGGACATGATGTCTCCTCGCCCTCGTGGTTTTCGCCGGCGACCGGCGGGCGTTGGCCAAACGCTACCGGACGAGTCGACACGTGCGAAACTGGCCCGATGCCAATCATCCCACGCGTACTCGTCTCGTTGAGCGCGTACGCCAGTGAGGGTGGTCTTGACGGGCGCTATCAGCCCGCCACGTGCTTTTCGCCCACCATCGCCCTGGGCCGGCATTGGGGGCCCGGCGACGCGGATGGACTGTGGCAGAACTACGAGGCGGTGCTCGATCTGGCGGGCGATCTCGGACTGACGGGGGTGTGTCTCGAGGTGTCGTGGGCCCGGCTCGAGCCCCGGCGTGGGCGGCGCGACCAGGCCGTTCTCGCGCGTTACGCCGACGTGGTTGCCTACGCCCAGCGCCGGGGACTCTTCGTGAGCGTCGCGGCCATTGACGCAGCGTGGCCGGCGTGGCTCGGACTCGAAGCATGGCTCATGCCCTGGGTGACGCCCGTCGCCATAGGTTACGTGCGTTGGCTCGCCTCGTCGCTGGACGCCGACGCCCTGAGCGTGTTCGCGGCTCGCGAACTCTTGACACGGGGCTTCCTGGACGCCACGGCCGGTCCGCCGTGGCGTCGCGGTGCCGGTGACGACGCGGTGAGTGCCGCCCGGAACTTGGAGATCATCGAGACAACGGCGCGCGAGGGCTCGACGCGGCCATTGGTCACCAGCGTGAGTATCGATCTCGACGACGTCGACGACGCCGGTTCATTCGGCGTCGACGAGGTCCACGTGAGGTCACTGGTTCGTGGCACGGGCCCCCTGGCGAGTGCGCGGGGGCTACTGGCCCGTCGGGGCGAGCAGTGGATCGCCGTCGACACCGCCGTCGCGCCACAACTCGTGCGCCCTTAAGTTTCCTTCGCGTCTTGGCGCCGTCGCCGGGCACGGCGCCGCAGGAAACTCAGCCCCACCACCGAGACGACCAGTAGCCCGACCAGGCCAATCGATGCCCAGCCCGAGTACTTCTCGATCTTGGGCAGTTGCGATCCGCCGAAGTAACCGAAGAGGCAGAACGCCACGCCCCACACCAGTCCGCCCAGGGCGTTGGCGACGAGGAATCGGCGATAGTGCATGCGACTGATCCCCGCGAGACCGGGCATCACGGCGCGCAAGAAAGCCGTGAATCGACCCAGGAACACGTAGATCGGCCCGCGCCTTTGCATGCCGACCATCGCTGCGTCGAGTTCCTCACGGTGTTTTTGGAGCACCTTGATACCCAGCAACCGGTCGCCGAAGTGGTGGCCAACCGCGTACCCCACCGAGTCGCCGACCACCGCCGCCACGACGACCAGAACACACAGAACACCGATATTGATGTTGCCCTGGCTCGCGACGACCCCGGCGACGATCACGGTGGTCTCTCCGGGCAAGATGAAGCCGATGAAGAGCGCCGCTTCGCCAAAGACCAGCAGGGCAACCAGGCCGTACACCAACGGTCCGGGGAGCGCGTGGATCTCGTGCAGGACGAACGAGATGACGGATGCGCTAATCACGAGGCCATCCTTACCGAGATGTGATCGCGGTGCGCAGTTATTACCGCGAGTTTAGAATCCAGTGATGCCGCCGCCTTCACCTTCGAACTCACGATTTGCTGGGATATTACCGGTACGTGCGTGGGCCCTGTCCGAGTGGGCGCTACTGCCGCTGCGGCTCTTTCTCGGTGGCACCTTCGTTTTCGCGGGGCTCCAGAAGCTCGCCAATCCCGCCTTCTTCAATTCGAAGTCGCCCGCGTCGATCCAGGCCCAGATGGCGGGCGCGGCTCGCCTCAGTCCGATCCGCTCCTTGCTGCACGCGATGTTGCCCCACGCCGCGCTGATCGGGTGGATCATCGCCTACGGCGAACTCGCCATCGGCATCGGCACGCTGCTCGGCCTGAAGACGCGCATCGCCGCCGTGGCGGGAGCGTTCCTCAGCCTCAATCTCTTCCTCGCCGTGAGCTTTCACTCTTCGCCGTATTTCACGGGCGCCGACATCGTGTTCCTCTTCGCCTGGCTGCCCTTCATCATCGCGGGTGCCGGCTCGCGACTGAGTGCGGACGCGATGATCGCGCGCGCCGCCGCCCAGCAGGCGGGCATCGCCTCCTCGCCACTGGTGGCAATACCCTTTGAGACGGTCCAGGCGCTGTGCGGTAACTACGACCAGGGTCGTTGCAAAGCACTCTCCAATCGGCCCTGCTCGTGCGCGCGCTGCCCTGTCCTTCACGCTCGTCTACCTCAGGTCACGCCGGTCGCCATCAAGACCTTCGACCGCCGCTCGGTCGTGATCGGCTCGACCACGGTGGCGGTGGTTGCGGGCGCGGCGTTCGTCACGGGTTTCCTCACCACCTCGGTGGGCCACCTCGAGGCCAGCGCCGTCTCGGGAGAGAAACCCTCGACGTCCACGACGCTGCCTGGCGCGGGGTCGAATAGCGGCTCGGGTGGCACCAGGGGCACGATGCTGGGTCCGGCGAGTTCGGTGCCCATTGGCTCGGCCGCCACGTTCACCATTCCCTCCTCGGGGGACCCGGGCATAGTCTTGCAACTCAGTAAGGGGACATTCGTGGCCTACGACGCGGTGTGCCCGCACGCTGGCTGCCAGGTGGGATACGCCCCATCGGCCAAACTGATGGTCTGTCCGTGCCACGGCTCGGAGTTTGAGGTGGCCACCGGACAAGTCATCTCCGGGCCCGCGCCGCACGGCCTCACCCCGCTCACGGTGAGGGAGTCCTCGAACGGTAATCTCTACTTACAATGACTGATACCCCGCGCCGAGTGCTGGTGGTGGAAGACGACGAGGCGTTGGCCCAGGCCATCGCCGACTTGCTGGGTGACGAAGGTTTCAACGTTGAGCAGCGCCACGACGGGCAGTCGGGCCTGGCGGCAGCCCTCGAGTCGCACTACGACATCATCGTGCTCGATTTGATGTTGCCCAAGCGCAACGGGTTCAGCGTTTGTCTCGATATTCGCCAAGCCGGCATCCACACACCACTACTGATGCTGACCGCCAAGTTCGGGGACCTCGACGAAATCGAGGGTCTCGAAGTGGGCGCCGATGATTTTTTGCGTAAGCCCTTCGAGTGGTCCATCTTGCTGGCGCGCATCAATGCGCTGTTGCGACGTTTCGAACGAGGTCAGAGTCGCAGGATCGTGGTGAGTGACGTGGTGCTCGACACCATCAGCCGTCAAGTGTCGGCCGCGGGGGTGGAAGCCAAGCTCACTTCTCGTGAGTTCCGCGTGCTCGAGTACCTCATGGAGAGCGTGGACCGAACGGTCACCAAGTCGGAGATTCTCGACGTCGTGTGGGGACCGGATTTCGCCGGTGACCCCAATGTCGTCGAGGTCTACGTGGGCTACCTGCGCCGCAAGCTCGACACCAAGGGCATGACGTCGCGGATCAAGACCATCCGCGGCGTGGGGTACGTGTTCTCGAGCGGGGTATGAAGCGCCGTCATCTGTCGATTCGAGCGCGCCTCACCTTCATTTTCGTTGTGGTTATCGCGTTGGTCCTCGTGGTCACCGGCGGCGTCATCTTCGTACTCGCACGCCATTCGGCCAACGCCGAGGCGTCGAGCCGCATCAACCAGGCGATGTCGCAGGTGGAGGTGCGCGACACCAAGAACATCGTGCCCGGCGCCCATTCCCTCAATCTGAACACCACGGACGACGTCGTCGTGCAGGTGACGAGTCTCGCCAACAACCAGGTGTGGGCCGCCAGCGGCGTCATTCATAGCTACCCGTCGATTTCGCACGAGATCGTGAGCGCCCAGGCGACGAACGACTACGTCGTTCAACTACGTACCTGGGTGAAGCGCAGCCCCCTCAAGGGCCAACTCAGTCTCGGTCAGGCCCAGAGCATCTCGACCCCTCGCGGGTCCGGATTGGTGGTGGGCTTCATCTACGGCCAGTCCATTACGCGATCCAATCATCTCCTTCTCACCGTCCTCATCGCCGCGATTCCCTTGCTCTTGCTCATCGTCGCCTTCATCGTATGGATTTCGGTAGGTCTCACCTTGTCGCCGGTGGAGGCTATTCGCCGACGCGTCGCGACCATTGCCGCCAACGACCTCACCGATCGGGTACAAGAGACCGGCGGGGACGACGAGGTGTCACGCATGGCCCGGACGCTCAACGCGATGCTCGATCGACTCGAGAAGAGCACGCGCATTCAGCAGGAATTCGTCTCAAACGCCTCGCACGAGTTGCGCAGTCCGCTGACGACGTTGCTCGCGACCGTCGACCGGGCGTCGAATCACCTCGACGAGACCGACTGGGTCGAGTTCACCGAAACCATTCGCCGCGAGGGTCGGCGCATCGACTCGCTGGTGGATGACCTCTTCTTCCTCGCGCGCAGCGACGAGCGCCGCGAGGAGATGCGCCGCGAGGAGGTGGACCTCGACGACATTCTCGAAGAAGAAGCGCGGCGGGTGCGCCAGATCACGACGTTATCGATTCTGACCACGGGGGTGCAGCCCGCGCGGGTCTGGGGCGACCCGGCGATGTTGCGCCGACTGGTGCGCAACATCGTGGACAACGCGCTGCGATTCGCCAATGAAGAAGTGTCCTTCTCCACCCGCTACGTCGGACCGATGGCCGAGATCTGTGTGCACGACGATGGCACGGGCGTTGTCGTCGCCAACTCTGAGCGTCTCTTTCAGCGCTTCGTGCGAACCGACGCCGCGCGTTCGCGCACCTCGGGCGGTACCGGCCTCGGACTGCCCATCGTCGCCGAGATTGCCCAGCGCCACGGGGGAGAGGCCCGCTTCATCTCGGTGGAGTCGGGTTCGACGATGCGTATTCGCCTCCGACGTTATTAGTGTGGCCTCGGGTCCACCCGCGTCATTGTCGTGACGCCGAAGTGGTGAAGTGAGGCGTTATGAAGGACAGCACCGTCAGAGTCATCCGCTGGTCGCTCCTGCGACTGCTCACCTTGGGAGCGCTCACCGAGACCGCGTGGACCATCTACGTCGGCGTTGAGTTGCCGCGCCATTACGTGGCCAACCACTGGGACGTCGCCTGGGTGGGACTCGACGCGGCCCAGGTACTCATGTTGGGTGCGGCCACGTGGTCGGCGTGGCGACGCAGCACCACGCTGGTGATATTCGCCACTTCGAGTGCGACGCTGCTACTTCTCGACGCCTGGTTCGACGTGACGACGGCGCGACGAGGCGACGTTGCCCAGGGAATCTTGTTGGCGATCCTCGTCGAGATCCCCTCCGCCCTCGTGTTGTTGTGGGTGGCGCACCGCGGGCTACGCCATACCGTGCTGATGCCCTCGTCGCCGAGTAGTCCGAAGCGGGCTCCGACCTTCGACAACCGCGAACCCTTTGACTAGGGGTTGACTTCGACGCCTTCGAGGGCGAGCAAGTAGCGCTTGACTTCTTCGCCACCGCCGTAGCCACCGAGGCCGTCGCTCGCGACGACGCGGTGACACGGCACGATCACTGGCCAGGGGTTGGCGTGATTCGCATTGCCGACCGCGCGCGCGGCGCGCGGGCGCCCCGCCAGCTCGGCGACGCGACGGTAGGTCGCGACGCTGCCGTAGGGCAGTGACCGCAAGACGCGCCACACGTCGTATTGGAAGGCCGTGGCCGAGGTCTCCGCCAGGGACACATCAAAATCAGTGCGGGTCCCGGCGAAGTACTCGTCGAGCTGGCGCGCCGCGTGGGCCACCGGAATGCTGGGGCGTGGCGAGGCGGCGGGCGCCGTCTCGTGGGGCATGAAAACGCGCGTGAGACCGAACTCGGTACCCTCCACGGTCCACGTGCCGACGGGAGAAGTAATAGTGGCGTAGGAAAGTTCCATGAAGTATTTTTAGTCCCGTTGGCCCCCCGTTGCTCCGCGCGGCGAAAATATCTGCCAAAAGACCCCACCTACCCCCACCAGGGTCGGTTGACTATGCCTGCTAAAACTGGAGCATGAAAATTTCTCTCTTTAGAGAGTCGCGTGCGGGCGAAACACGGGTCGCCTTGACTCCGGACGCCGTCAAGACGCTGGTGGGCGACGGCTGGACCGTCGAAGTCCAGCGCGGAGCGGGCGCCCTCGCCCACTTCACTGACGACGCTTACACCCAGGTGGGTGCCACCATGGTGGACTCTCCCGCGGGCGACGTGAACCTGCGGGTTAACCCGCCGACTCTGGACGAAGTGGCGAAGCTGCCCGAGGGGTCGATGCACCTCTCGTTCCTTTCGCCGTTGCTGGCCAGGGACATCGTTCGCGCGATGAACGACCGGCGCATTACGATCCTCTCCTTCGATCTCCTGCCGCGAATCTCGCGCGCGCAGTACATGGACGCGCTGTCCTCGCAGGCCACCGTCTCGGGATATCGCGCCGCTCTCGCAGGCGCCTCGTACTTCGACCGTTTCTTCCCGCTGCTGACGACTGCCGCGGGCACCATTCGCCCCGCGAAGGTATTGGTAATGGGCGTGGGCGTTGCGGGGCTGCAGGCCATCGCGACCGCCAAGCGCCTAGGTGCCAGGGTGCGCGCTTACGACGTGCGCTCGGCCGCCAAGGAAGAGGCCGAATCGGCCGGAGCGGTTTTCGTGAAGCTCGCCGTGACCGCCGACGCCGCGGGTGGCTACGCGCGTGAACTCACTGACGAGGAGCGCGCCCAACAACAGGCCGCCCTACTGAGCGAAGTGGCCAACGCCGACATCGTGATCACCACCGCGGCCGTGCCGGGCCGCAAGGCGCCGATCCTCCTGACGACCGCCATGGTCGAGGCGATGGGCGAGGGCTCACTCGTCATCGACATGGCCGCCGACGGCGGCGGTAACTGCGAGTTGACCGTTGCGGGTCAGGTCGTGGACCACCACGGCGTACGCGTCGTGGGGTTGTCCAATCCGCCCGCGCAGATGGGCGCGCACGCGTCGTTCATGTACGCCAACAACGTGATGAAACTCTTCGCCCTCTTCGGGGCGAAGGGCGAGCTGAGCCCGGACTGGTCCGACGAAGTCGTCGTCGGTGTGACCGTGGCCCGTGAGGGGCAGGTCAATCACGCGGCGACCGCCGAAGCTCTCGGCGTGCCGCGCGTGGCGATTAGCGCCCCGAAGGAGAACGAGTAATGGGTAACGTCCTGCTGCAATACGCGACAGTTCTGATGCTGACGATCTTCGTCGGCGTTGAGATCATCGCCAAGGTGCCCAGCATCTTGCACACGCCGCTGATGAGTGGATCGAACGCCATCCACGGCGTCATCCTGGTGGGCGCCATGTTGGTGCTCGGCTCGGCCCACACCACTTTGGAAATGGTGCTCGGATTCCTCGCCGTCATCTTGGCCACGCTCAACGTGGTGGGTGGCTTCGTAGTCACCGACCGCATGCTCGAGATGTTCAAAGCCAAGCCCAAAGCACCGGCTGCCAAGAGTGATGAGGTGGCGTCGTGAGTCGCGGAACTTTGATTGACCTGCTGTACCTCGTCTCGGCCACCACGTTTATCGTGGCCCTGAAGGGGCTGGGCAGCCCCAAGCGCGCGCGCCTGGGCAACGCAATCGCCGCGGTGGGAATGCTGATTGCCGTCGTCGCCACCTTCTTCAAGCAGGTGGACGGCCACTCGCTGTATCACCTGGGTCTGATGATCGTGGCCATGGTCATCGGTGTCGTCGTCGCGGTCCCGACGGCGCGCTACGTGCGCATGACGGCCATGCCGCAACTCGTCGCCATCTTCAACGGTGTCGGTGGTGGCGCCGCGTCGCTGGTGTCAATCACTGAGTTCGTACACATCCACTCGACACACCCGGCGACGTACGTGACCCTCGAGGTCCTGCTCGGTGTCTTGATTGGTACCGTGTCGTTCTCGGGTTCGGCCATTGCCTACGCCAAGCTGCAAGAACTGATGACCGGACGTCCCGTGACGTACCCGGGCCAGCAGATCATCAACGGCGTTCTGGGCGCCGCCGGCCTGGTCCTCATCGTGATCATTCTGGCCAGCGGCCAGACGGCGTTGCTCTGGGTTTTGCTCGCCCTGTCCTTCGTGCTCGGCATTGCCTTCGTGCTACCCATCGGTGGCGCAGACGTGCCCGTACTGATCTCGCTACTCAACGCCTTCACGGGCCTCGCCGTGGCGGCGTCGGGGTTCACGTTGGGTTCCAACCTCTTGATCGTGGCCGGTACCCTCGTGGGCGCCTCGGGTATCTTGCTGACGCGTCTCATGAGCAAGGCCATGGGCCGCAGCCTGTCCAACGTGTTGTTCTCGGCGTTTGGTTCGGTCATCACCGCCAGTGGCGCCAGTGGCGCCGACGCGCGTCCGGTGCGCTCGGGTTCGCCCGTAGACGCCGGCGTGCTACTCAGCTTCGCCAGCCGCGTCGTCATCATCCCGGGCTACGGCTTGGCCGTCGCCCAGGCCCAACACGTGTTGCGCGAGTTGGCCGAACAGCTCGAAGCCAAGGGCATCGAGGTCTTCTACGCCATTCACCCCGTGGCGGGTCGAATGCCGGGTCACATGAACGTGTTGCTCGCCGAGGCCAACGTGCCCTACGAACAGTTGAAGGAACTCGACGAGGCCAACTCCGAACTCCAGACGGCCGACGTGGCCCTCGTGGTGGGCGCGAACGATACCGTCAACCCGGCGGCCCAGGATGACAAGAACTCGCCCATTTACGGGATGCCGATTATCCACGCCGATCAGGCCGAGAACGTGCTCTTCCTCAAGCGCTCGATGCGACCGGGCTTCGCGGGCATTGAGAACGAGTTGCTCTACAGCCCCAAGACGACGCTGATCTTCGGCGACGCCAAGGACACCCTGACCAAGATTGTGGCTGCCGTCAAGGCCAACTAGGTCTCGGCGCCTCAGGCGCCAGCGGTGAGTTCGTTGAGCCGCCGCAGTTGGGTGGGGGTGAGGACGCTCACCGCGTGCGCGTTGGCGCTGACCTGCGCCGCGCTCGACGCGCCGGCAATGACCGAGGAGACCGCCGCGTGGCTGAGGAGCCACGAAAAGGCGAAGGTCAGCAAGGACACGCTCTGCTCGTCCCCGTAGGCGATGAGCGTATCGACACGCGAACGCAATTCGTCGCTCAGCCAGTGGGCCTTGCGATCGTCGGGCATCAGCGAGAGGCGCGTGCCCTCGGGGACCGGCTCGCCGGGGCGCACCTTGCCCGTGAGGAGTCCGTTCGCCAGGGGATAGAAAGGTAGGAACCCGATGTCGAGCTCGTCGCACGCCTCGAGCACGCCGTCATTCTCGGGGGAGCGGTCGAGCAACGAATACTGGCTCTGGATCGAGACGAAGCGAGGACCCGTGCCCGCCGCCGCGACGGCCTCGCGCAATTGGGCGGCGCTTAAGTTCGAACAGCCGATCTCACGTACTTTGCCCTCGGTGACCAATTCCTGCATTGCGCCGATGGTCTCGGCGAGAGGCGTCGACTCGTCGGGGAAGTGCAATTGGTACAGATCAATGACGTCGCGACCCAATCGCCCGAGCGACTGGTCACAGGAATCGCGAACGTACTGGGGTGTGGCGCATACCCCGCTCTTGTCGTGGAGCATTCCGAATTTCGTCGCGATGATGACTTCGTCGCGGCGCGACCCGAGCGCGACACCCAGTTGGACCTCGGATTTGAGATCGCCGTAGATATCGGCGGTGTCGAAGAAATTCACGCCAGCGTCAATGGCGGCGTTTACGACGGCGGTGGTGGCGTCTTGTTGGAGTCGGGTGCCGAAATTGTTGCAGCCCACGCCGACTTCGGAGACCCGCAATGAGCCTAGATTACGTTGATTCATACGTCGTCCTTTGGTCGTGGGACAGCATAGACAGGTGGTGGTGACAATGTCTCAGTTCGAAGTGCTCGCCATCGTCAGACGCGGGTGAGAACTAAGATGGGTCTATGAAAATCACTGTCGATTTCGACCTGTGTTCGAGTAACGCGGTGTGTATGAGCATCGTACCCGAGGTCTTTGAAGTCCGCGACGACGGCTACCTCTACGTCCTCAACGACGAACCGGGCGACGAGTTCGCCGAACGCGTGCGCGAAGCCGTGGCCAGTTGCCCCAACGGCGCCATCTCGATCGAGGAATAGATGCCGAACGGACCCCGGGTCCGATTCGCGCCCTCACCCACGGGTTTCTTCCACGTGGGCTCGGCTCGGTCGGCGCTGTTCAATTGGCTCCTCGCGCGCCAGTCGCCCACGGGCTGCTTCATCCTACGCATCGAGGACACCGACGCCGACCGCAACCGCGAGGAATGGGTGGAGGGCATCATCTCGGCGATGGCCTGGTTGGGTCTGGACCTCGACGAGGGCCCCTTTCGCCAGAGCGACAACGTCGAAACTCACATCAGTGCGGCTACGGCTCTGCTTGAGGGCGGATACCTCTATTATTGCGACTGCACCGGCGAGGACGTCCAGGCCCGCAAGGGCGACACCAAGACGCCGGGCTATGACGGTTTTTGCCGCGACCGTGGCCTGTCGCGCGGCCCGACCGCGGCGCTGCGATTCAAGACACCCCGTGACGGCGTCACGACCGTACAGGATTTGATACGAGGTGACGTCGAATTCTCGAATCACACCATCGATGACTTCGTCGTGGCCAAGTCCTCGGGCGCCGTTCTCTACGCGCTCGCCAACGTGACCGATGACCGCAAAGACGCCATCACCCACGTCATTCGTGGCGAAGAGCACCTGCCCAACGCGCCCAAGCAGATATTGCTCTGGAGCGCCCTGAACGACGTCCTCGGTGACGATGTCGCGCTGCCGTTCTACGCGCACCTGCCACTTCTAGTGAACGAGCAACGCAAGAAGCTCTCCAAGCGCAAGGACCCCGTCGCGACCGAGTCGTATCGTGACCAGGGCTACGTCGCACCCGCCTTCGTGAACTACCTGGCCCTGCTCGGTTGGAGCCCGCGCGGCGACGAGGAGATTGTTCCGCTGACCACCATCATCGAGCAGTTCCGTCTCCAAGACGTGTCGCACTCGCCGGCATTCTTCGACGTGAAGAAGCTCAGCCACATGAATGGCGAGTACTTGCGCGCCATGTCGAGCCAGGAATTCATCACGGCGTGCGGACCTTGGGTGTCGCCATGGCTGAGCGCGTGGCGACCCACGGACCGCGACGCTCTCTGGAGTGAGAGGCAGTTCGACGCCGCGTTGTTCGCCCGCGTCGCACCGTTGGTGCAAGAGCGCGTCGCTACGCTGGGCGAAGTGCCCGCGATGGTCGCCTTCTTCTTCCTCGACGAGTTGCCCATCGACGACGCCGCGTTCGACAAGGTCATTGGTGCGGACCCGCTGGGTCAGGCACTGCTCGCAGCGGCGGTGGAGCGTTTTGCCGAGATACCGTGGGAGGCCCCGATCCTGCACGCCGCCACCGTCGAGCTCGGTGAGGCCATGGCAATGAACTTGCGCAAGGCGCAGGCTCCAATTCGCTGCGCGGTGACCGGGTCCCTCGTTGGTCCGCCACTCTTTGAGTCGCTGGAGTACCTCGGTCGCGAGAAGGTTATTGGGCGCCTCCAGACGGCGTTGGCGCAATGTTCGGCCTGATCTTCGCGCCGCTGCGCCTGGCCATCAAGATCGTCACGACGATCCTCGCCATCATCGTGCTGTATTTCGTGTTCACTTTCGTACAGATTTGGCTGACGGGTCGCACTCATTCGACGTCCCAGGCCCAAGCAATAGTCGTGTTCGGAACTACCGAGAATAATGGCAAGCCCTCCCAGGAACTCCGGGCCCGCCTCGACGAAGCGCTCGTTGTCTATCGGGCCGGTCGTGCTCCGTGGATCGCGGTGACCGGGGGAAATCGCCCGGGCGACGTGTTCACCGAGGCCGGCGTTTCGGCGAAGTACCTCGAAGCCCACGGCGTCCCCAAGAGCAGAATCTTGGTGGGCGGAGGCAGTGACACGTGGCAGAACGTGCAAACCGTGGCGCCCCTGCTGAAGGCGCACCGCCTCTATAACGTCATCACCGTGACCGACCCGTTCCACGAATACCGGGCCATGGCCATCGCCTCCTCGCAGGGCCTCTCTCCGGTTCCTTCGCCCGTGGAGAACTCGCCCACTATTAAGCACTCGCTGTGGCGCTATTACCTCAAAGAGTCCCTCGAAGTCGGCGTGGGACGCATCATCGGTTACGGCCGACTGAGTTCGTGGACCACTTCGACCCACATTTCCATCCCGTCTGGCGGTTGAGCGACTCGCTCGGTTAAGATTGCCAAGCCCTTCGGGGGTGGTGTAATTGGCAACACAACTGGTTCTGGTCCAGTTATTCAGGGTTCGAGTCCTTGCCCCCGAGCGAAGAGAGTTCGTGATTCCACACGAACTCTCTTCATGGTCCCATCGTCTAGTGGCCTAGGACATCACCCTCTCAAGGTGGAGGCACGGGTTCGAATCCCGTTGGGACTGCGATTTTGGCCTTTTGCGCAGTAATGTCATGACCTCGTCGTACGATGAGGGAACGATGTGGCAGGCTCCCGATATCCAAGACGTCGCGACAGAGGTCGGCCAATGTCTGACGAAGGGTGACACCAGTTCGGCGTTTCGCGTCATCGCTCGATTTCTTGAGTTCTACGACAAGGCCGACTGGCCGACGCGTGAGCGCATGGTCGAGCCTCGACCGGACCCCACTGGTAGTAGGCGGTATGACGCTATGTTGGCCGGCATCGTCGAATACGCCTGTGCGACCCACCGTGTCGTGGCTCCGGCATGGGTCAATGATCCTGAATTCTTCCTCGATGAGTTCTGGTTCGTTTCAGGTATGAAATCGCTACATGCCGACGCCATCGTGCATAGCCCTATCTCCTTCAAGCGCCGAGGAGTTTTTTTGACGCAGGGCGCCTTGACTTACGCATGATGACCTTCCTCGGGCGCAATGAACTTCTAGGCGCCTTCGAGTTGTTGGACGATGAGCTCGGAAGAATGGGTGTCGAAGCTGACCTTTTTATCGTGGGCGGAGCCGCGATGGCAGTGGCTTACGACGCTCGTCGGGCAACCACCGACGTCGACGCAGTATTCGTACCTTCGAAGGAGGTGCGGACAGCCGCGTCACGAGTGGCTGAAGAACTTGGCCTCGAAGAGGACTGGCTCAATGACGGGGTGAAAGGATTCCTCCCTGGCGAAGACGTAGAGCAGGTAGGCGTCTTTGAGGGAACGAACCTACACGTTGCGGCCGCCTCGCCTAAGTTCTTACTAGCGATGAAGTTGATGGCATCACGTTCTGAGCGAGATATCGACGACATCAAGACTTTGTACGAAATTTGTGGCCTGACGACGGCCGAAGAGGGATTGGCAGTATTGGAGTCCTTTTATCCTCAAGATCTGATACTTCCTCGAGTCCAGTTCTTGTTGCAAGAGATGTTCCCTGAACCCCCACACCTCTCCAAGGACAACGGTTTGTCGCTCTAGTGGGCTTCAGCGCCGCTGAGGATACGATTCCGGTCTTCGGTGCGGGCAAGATGGTCAACTGTCGGAGCCTGTTCAGGTGAGTGCCGTTATTGCGTGGACCCAGAGGAGTACATGGTTCCATGAAATATTCATTGGGGCTGCGAAGGTATTTGGACGAACTCCAATGATTTCATCGTCGGAGTTTGTGCCGAGTGCAATACTCTCAGGATTCACGTTCTGAGTTTGAACGAATCAGGGATTATTTTCAACATTCGCGCTCTCGTACACTTCGTCCATGAGTCGGTTCAAAGATTTCCGCGACGACGTAGCGACGTTCCCTTCGAGGCGAATTGAAGTGCCCACGATCGGCGAAGGGTGGATAGCCATCGGGACTCTCATCATGGAGAGCGGAGTCGAAGGTTCCTACGATGCGCGCGCCATTCGAGAGGTCATTTTGCCGATACTGGTGGTGACTCAGCCGAGTAGTGACGACGAAGTGGTGAGGCGTCACGCCGATGCGCGACCCTAACTCTCAGGTCCGCG
>PLEI01000058.1 GCA_003136415.1 Acidimicrobiaceae bacterium
CTCCGGATCATGCAGAAGAGCGTGACCGATCTCGTGGGCCAGCGTCTTGGCCTGCTGCGCCTCGGAGTTGCTACTGACCACGCGGATTAGTCCCGACGCGTGGGTCGTGTCACCATTCGCCCCACTGTCGAGTGATTCGGGTCGCTCGACGCGAAAACCAATACTGTGAGCGAACTCGGTGAGCCGGTCGAACACGCCCTCTAGCGCCAGTCCCTCCAACTTGTTCATAACGTCGGGCAGATCGGGCCCCTCGGTCTGGCTGATGTCGAACACGGGCACCAATTTGAAACCGCGGATCTCGCTGACATCTTCACCCTCGCTGACGTCGTCTCTCTTGTACCTCATCGGCGCCAGTATTCGCAGCGCCGACTCCTTGGCCATCACCTGGTGGTCGAGCGCCTGCCACGCCTTGTAGCCAGCAACGCGCGTGGCGTAGGGATTCTGCAACTGGATCAACATCACGTTGTTGGGGCTGTAGGAATAGAACTTGCTTTGCACGTCGAGGTACTGTGTCCACTTCTCTGATGTCGTGAGCTCCGCAATTCCCGCTTGGAGATCTTCGAGCAGTCCTGAGTGATCACGCATCTTGATTCTCCTCGCTAGAAGGAAAGGTCGTCCTCATCGTCGAGGCCTAACGCAACGGTCGCGGCTCGGCGGCGTCGTTGAGCAATATCGTTGGCGACGAACGTGTCGAAGGGTTCTCTCTCGCCGTACTCGGGCCCGTGGCCACAACGCAGGTCGGCGGTGAACTGGCGCAGCAGGCCTGAGATGTCGCGAAAGGCCCGGTGCCAGTCCGTGGCCGAGGACGCCGGTGAGTCCTGGTCGTAAGCGACGCGCTCGTGGTCTTTCAAGGCTTGCAGGGCGACAACGAGTGACTCGTGTTCGTACCAACACGCCGGCACGACGTAACTATCGAGTCCGCGGTAGCGCTGTCGAAGCGCGTCAACCCACGTCGCCAACTCCGGCCACTCCCCTTGCGCCGCAAAGGGCCCGAGACTCGGCCAGTGGAGTGGCGCATTGCCAGCGTCGTCCGCTTTGTCGCGCACCGGTCGCAAATGCTCGACGGCACGGTCAACGCCGCGACGCGCGACAGGTGCCCGAGAATCCTCGACGTCGACGCGCTGCTCGCTCACGTTTCCTCACCGAACGGCGCCGTACGGGCCAACGTGCCGTGTTGTCGTGCACCGCGTACTTGAGCACCGCTGCGCAGCGCCTGTTCGACATGACTGCGCTGGATCTTGAGCACTTTCGCGTCGGTGCGCGCCGTCCAGGAGCGCAGGGTGAGCATGATGGGCTTGGCCGCGCGCAACATCAAAAGTGCGTGGCCGGTCTTGATGAGCCTGATCGTGCTCGGATCCAAGATGGCGCGTTGGCGTGTTGACTCCGAGACATTGCGTCCACCACCGGCCTGGCGCGTGGTCGATATCTCGGGGCTGTCTCGTTCGCCAATCAACTGTGTGAGGTCGCGTAGGTCACTGGCGTTACTCGATCCGCCGAGGATGATCTTGGAGGTGGCGGAGTCCCAGATGGCCTGAGCCTGGTCGTTTCCCCAACGGTCGCGTGCTTGGGCCAGGGACTGCAATACCGCGACGGTGGTAATTCCACTGCCGCCCCCCTCGCTCATCAGTGCCCCGAGTGACGGGAGCGGGTAGTTGGCCGCCTCGTCCAACACCAGTGCCAGGGGTGGGTCGAGGCGTGCCCCCACCGAGGCACTCGCCAGTTGGCGCGCCGTCTCGACCACATCCTCGATCAATGCCGACACGAAGTTCGCGGTGGCAAAGGCGCCCGAACTGGTTCCGAGCAGGTAGAGCGTGCCACTCATCCGGAGAAAAGCATCTGGGTCAAACTCATCGGTGAAACCCGGACTCAGCTGCTCGATGACTCGCGGACTCGCCAGTGGCGCGAAGACGCCGCTCACCACCGACCAAATGTTCGAGCGAGGTCGTGACTCGAGACTCACCACGGTCCCGAGCGCGCTGCCCCACTGCGGTGTGGCACGCGCTGAGGTCTTCAAGATCTCGACGGCCTCCTTGGCCTCGTCGGGCGACAAGCTCCAGCGATACACGTCGCTGACGCTGCGCGCGTCAATCGCCGCCGCCTGCAGAAGACAGCGCACGACGACCTCGGTCTGCTGCTGCCAGAAGTTGGCATCCTTGACCCCACCCGCCGCGCCCGCGCACAAAGCTCCGGCGCGCATCATCGCCGTCCGGGGATCTTCACAACCTCTGATTGGTGACCAGCGCAGTGTGCCCGAGACGCCCAGAGCGAGACCCTGGGGGTCAAAGACCCCGACGGGACCACGACGGACTCGAGCGGTCATCGTCGCGGCCAGATTGTCCGGGCGGGTGCTAGTAGTGACGACCGCACCGGGCGCGTCGAGGATGAAGGGGATGACTAGGTTGTAGCCCTTGCCCGACCTCGGCGGCCCGAGGATCACCATCGAGTCCTCAACGCTGGCGTAGCAGTCCATCCGACGGCTCGTGCCCAAGAAGAATCCCAGATCCCGCGCCTCGGGCTTCACTAGTTGAGGTCGCAGGATAGATCCCCTCGCCAACAGGATCTTCGCCCCGGCGGCAGTTCTGACCTCGTGACGATCGGCGAGGCCCGCGACACGCGTTGGGTCGTCGTCACTTCTTCGCTGTTCGCGCCGCAAGTACTGAGCGGCGAACACGGTCGTCGCAGTGCCGCCGATGATCACGATCGCCGTCGTGCTCCAGTACAGCCACGCGGGGCCTACCGCCGCCTTCCACGCCAGAGACGGATGACCGACGTGCGCGAATGCGGTGATTGCTCCCTCGACGTGATGCGTAGGTAGTCCGTGTCCGGAGATCACCGCGCTCGCCAGTCCTCCTCCGGCGAGGAGGACGAAGGCGATCAACGCCGCGCC
This sequence comes from Acidimicrobiaceae bacterium, assembly GCA_003136415.1. GTDB lineage: Bacteria > Actinomycetota > Acidimicrobiia > Acidimicrobiales > RAAP-2 > RAAP-2. The sequence goes on from PLEI01000058.1 coordinate 2,888, forward strand.
CACCACGACGAGGACCATGTCGTCGAGACTGCGCCGCGCGTTCACAGAATTTTCATTCTCTGATTCGTATCGAAGAGCGCCAACTCACCTGGCGTGCAGATATGCCTTACGACGAAAGATCGCTCGCCAATACGCCAGAGTCCCTCGCCGCGGGCGAGTCCCGAGAGCTGGTCGATTTCGGTGGAGGAGAGTCCCAACGCCGCGCCGGTCTTTTGGTCCTCGCCCGACTCCTGGGCGTAGATGATCTTGGTCGAACAATCCGCCAATAAACCCAGTGCGAGATTGCGCGCCTGGGAGTTGGCCTCGCCCACTGAGTCGAGGTCGCTGAGGCGGTGAATGACCATCAGGTTCGCAATGCCGAGGGCGCGAGAGAGCTTGAACTGACTCTGCATTCGTGCGAGCAGGGCCGGCTGCTTCAAAACTCGCCACGCCTCGTCGTAGACGACCCAGCGCTGACCACCCAGCGGATCGGCCAGTGCGGCCTCCATCCACGAGCTCGCGCACGCCATCACCAGACCGATCTTGGCGTCCGAACCCTGGATGCGACTCAGGTCCAAGCTCACCATCGGCAAACTTGCATCAAAGCGCAACGTGGAGGGACCGTCGAACAGTCCTCCCAAGTCGCCGCCGACCAGTCGACTGAGCGCGTGTCCCACTTCTCGTCCGTCATCGAGTAGTTGCGCGCGACTGGATCCCACCACTTCGCCAGGCGGATCAAAGATTGCCGTCACTACCTGCGGCAACGTTGGAACAGAGTTCGCGCGCACCGCTTCGTCCAAAGCCGCCAAGAGCGCGGTCGACTCGACGGGAGTCATGGACCTGCCCAGCGCCGCCTCGGTGATCGAGCGCAGAAGTTCGCGCCGGCGTTGCCGCACCATGTCAGCCCAGGCGTCGTTGCTCAACGCAGTACTTGTTCCGTCAGGGTTCGTCACGAACGCGGTGCGTGGTCCCTCGTCGAGGGGATTGAGTCTGGCGCTGCTGTGTCCCAGTTCAATGGCCTGACCCCCGACGCTGCGCGCTACTACCGACCACTCCCCCTTGGGATCCCCCGGCACGTAGCACTTGCGCCCAAAGGCGATGCTGCGAGTGGCGATCGCCTTGGCGAGAGTGGACTTGCCTCGGCCCACGACGCCGGCCAGTAAGCAGTTGGGATTGGTGAGAATGCCGGAGGAATAGAGCACCCACGGGTCGTAGACGAAGCCGGCGCCGCTCCAGGCGTCCTGGC
>PLEI01000047.1 GCA_003136415.1 Acidimicrobiaceae bacterium
CTTAGGAATCGGGGTCCGGCCATGGTGACAAGCCTTCGTGAGTCCCCGTTCGGTGGGGTATCGAGGACTTTCTCGACTCGCTCAGTACGACGAAGTTGCGTCCGAGTTGGTCGCAAGGGATGGTGGATACATCGTGACGAAGGCCTTGACATTCGAGATCTTGCCCCACCGAGGGAGATTGGCGTGATTCTTTCGAGCAGCTCGGCGAGAGGCTCAGAAGAATTCTGAAATTGACCGCTATGGTCGACTCGATATGGTCAGAGACATTGCGTAGCGCTCGGCGAGGAAATGGCCACTGGCTTCCCCGCTGGAAATGGCTGTGGGGAACCTCCCGCGGAGAGTGCGACGGCTATATTCCTTCTCTCTTAAAGGAGTCCTTGTCCCTAGGCGCCACGTTGGCGACGATCAAGCGCTGTGGCGTGACCTATGGCGGGCCTTGGGGCAATCAAAGGCCTCGAGGACGTCACGAAAGCTAAACCAGGATGCCGTCGCCCTGACGAGTACAGTCTTTAGTAGCGAGAAGACCGAAATGGTTGGTCTGTCGCCCAGAGGATTGAGTATTCGTGGCACAAGGAACAGTGAAGTTTTTCAATGCAGAAAAGGGATTCGGCTTCATCTCGCGTGAGCAAGGTGATGACGTCTTTGTACATTTCTCCAACATTCAAAGCGATGGCTACAAGAGTCTCGAAGAGGGTCAGCTCGTCGAGTTCGACGTCGCACCCGGCAAGAAGGGCGAGGAAGCGCTGAACGTTCGCGCGATCTGAGACCAAGGGGCCCGCTCATCAGCCGCGCGGATTCAGCGGGCGGAGTTGAGTCATTCGGTGGTCGGGCTCACCAGCTCTGCCGCCGCGGTGGCGTACGCGCGTAGTCAAAAATCGTCGTACACCGACGATCGAGTCCTTCGTCACCGGGTGGCCGGTAAACGTACAGATCTCGTTCGTTCATTGCTTCCAACAGGTTGTTGAGGTGACATGAAGTACACGATCACGATTTCACGACCAAACCAGACGAGCGAACAGGTCGCGAGCGCCCTCAGCTAAGGGCTCGGACCCCGGTACCACGTGCTGGGTGCGAGGGGGATCAACGCGGATCCCCTCGCACCCGGGGCTGGACCCCACCAGCACGATTTTGGTGGGGACCGGCTCTAACCGGGTGTTCCGGGCTGAGGTCACGATCTCTCGGCGCCCCGGTCAATCCGTCATCGATGTGAGACCAGGTGGCCTGCTTGGCACGTGGCCCGGCGGCATCAAGTTCATCAATCGCCTCTGGATTGCCCGCAGGGCGCACCAAGTACTCGAGGCTGCGGGCCCGACCTTCGGTGATGGGTCCGTACTCATTGGGCGAACTCTGGATGTCAGACGTCCCAGGAACTGTGTTGCCCGGAAATTGATTGAGCCGAAGGCGTTCTCGTTGATACGCTTCGCCAATGTCAGCGAGCACGAATTCCGATGCCAACGAAATTGATCCGCTGGAACTCCTTCGCTCCTTGAAGAAGCTGTTGGACTCGGTGAGTGTACTTCCCGACCTGACAATTGAGAATGGTTTTTCCCGGCGGTTGCACTTACATCTTGGCCAATCTCCCACCGTCGTCCCCACGACTAACCAGGTCTTCCCCTCGTACCAACTCGTTGATATGCAGATCGCTTTCGAAGAATGGGCGCGGGTGAAACCAGGGCGCTCACTTGAGATTGTCGGACTGTCGGGCCAGCACCTGCGCCATCTTTCGTTTCGGGACCTCGTGGATCCGGGTCAGCGAGTCGATGTAGGGCCGGTTGAGTACGTGGATATTGCTGATTCGCCCACGACCACGCGCAGTTGCGTGTCCTTCGGCGCGCTCCTGCTTCGGGACGTTGCGACGAGTTGGGCCGTTTTGATGCGCGGCCCAGACGAGCGAGGGACCGAGAATTGCGTTCTCGAGATCGCCACGGTGGAACCGGCTGATGCGAAGGCGCTTTTAAGTGAAATTCGATCACTCGCCACCACTCATAGCGTCCTGCGGGGCCAGATTGTGGCGCTGGGACCGGGCGACGGCCACAGCTATGGCGGGCTTCGTTTCATGACACGTCCACACTTGACTCGAGCGGATCTGATTCTTCCCGAAGACGCCATCGATCGAATCGAGGGTCACGTGATAGGCGTGGCGCAACACCACGCGCGCCTTGTCGCCGCCGGTCAGCACCTTAAGAGGGGGGTGCTGCTGTATGGTCCTCCGGGAACAGGTAAGACCCACACCGTTCGGTACCTGCTGTCTCAGCTCGAGGACCGAACCGCATTCGTTCTGTCGGGTCAATCGTTAGCGATGATCGGACAGGCGTGCGCGCTAGCGCGCCTGCTGAATCCTTCGATTGTCATCTTGGAAGACATTGACTTGATTGCGGGGGATAGGTCCTTCTCCCCGATTGGAACGAACTCTTTGTTGTTTGAAGTCCTCAATCAGATCGACGGACTCGACGGGGACATCGACGTGACGTTCTTGCTCACCACCAATCGCGTGGATATTTTGGAACGAGCTCTTTCGGAGCGACCTGGTCGCGTTGACGTGGCGGTGGAGATTGCACCACCGGACGCAGAGGGTCGCCGTCGTCTCCTGGACCTCTACGGTTCGAAGTTGGGACTTCCCCAGCTCACCGAAGAGGAAGTTCGGCCCGCCATCGAACTCACCGAGGGGCGCACCGCCACGTTCATGCGAGAAGTGGTGAGGCGTGCATCGCTCATCGCCCTGGCCGGTCCCTCGAGTGCCGAGCTTCGAGTCTCTGGCGAAATATTGCTTCAAGCGGCACAGGCGCTCACCACCGATCGTGCTGAATTGACTAGGTCAATCACCAATGGCGTCACCGAACCGGATGCCGAACCACCCATTGGTTTTCCTGCCCGGGCGAGGTGGGCGTCGGGGAGTGGATACATTCGACACGGTGGCACAGGCATCGCACGCCCTTTTGATGGAAACGAAACGCTACCCTTCGGGGGCGAAGGGTGAGTATGTCGCTGGCGAATGATTTCGACAATTTTCTCCTCGACAACTCGCACTAGACGTCCAACGAGACGAATCTGGCGATGGGTCATCTTCGACAGGCGGCGCCCCTACGAAGTTGACCCTTAGCCGAATCACGAGAGTCAATTCGGACCACAGCTTTCGACGAGAGTCGGCGCATTCGAAACCGATGGTCCGCGACCACTGGCGTACATTCGTGCCAACGAGGGGTTCTGATTGCCCAATGCGACGAGACTTCTCGGGCCAGTTGTCACGTGCAGCGATACTTGCAAGAAACCGATTGACGTCGTGGTCACCACTCTGAAATCTGATCGATCGGTGCCGTCAAACGGGGGGAGGTGATGGGCAATGCGAAGCTCGAGAAACCATTTGTTTGATTGATGAACGCGGTCGTAGAGTTTGACACTGTTGACAAACGGATTACAGGTATCGGCCAAGCTCTGAATCACCAGAAGTGAGGGTCGACCCGTCTCGGCGGCGTACGGCTGGGCCGTGGCCTCCTCACCCGACATGATGACCACGGCCCGATAGTTGATTCTTGAGTGCAGGCTGGTGAATTTGACCCCCTGGGGATCGGTGCCGGTGTCGTAGGCCAGCATCGCGACGGCGTCCGCTCCATCAGAGTGACCGGCCAGGGCAATCTCAGAAGCGCGCACCAAACCTTTGACCATGGGACAGTTCGACGTTGCCGCGGCCGATGCCTCGAGAATCTCTTTGGTGACAAAAGACAAGTCGGCCGGTTCGTTCGCGAGGTCACCTTCGGTGTTGGCACCACGTTGTGCGGCAATTGCGGACGCCTGCTCGTCGGGAAAGTACGGCGCGACCACTACGAAGCCGGCTCGCACCCAGGCGTCCAACAATGCCGCATAGGTGTCGGGCGTGACGTCGTAACCATGGGCGAACACAATCATCGGATAGCCGCCGCTTCTTTGCACGGGATTCGCATTGACGCTCTCGCGGGGGGCCCCCACAATGTCATGAGCCGGATACCGTACTTCGGTCACCAGCCTGCGACTTGTTGAAAGAACAGTGTTCGGAGTGGTTGAGTAATCGAGCACTGATCGGGTGTGGTCGACGAAGGTACAACGCGCCACTCCGACTGCGACTGCGGGAGACGCGGTTGAAAGATGGGCATCGCTCGCTGCAGCGACTAAGGGAGTCGTGACCACTACGGGAACCACCAGGGAAGTAGTGGTGATGAGAACAACAATGCTCACGAGGGAGCGGCAGCGTCGAGGCAGTTTCGATCGTTGGTTCGAGGCGCACGTCATCGAGACACCGGGCTAGGACTCACGCGGTTGAAATTTCACTGAGTCTGAGGCGCCCGAGTGCCGACCGGGTCAGCCGTGTGCGAGGGCGAATGGCTCGCTCGTATCCGAGAATGAGAGAAAGTAGTGATCAGTCCCACCCTAGTGATGGATCACTCAATCTCAGACGGGATCGCTGTCCGCGCCGCGAGAACGGCGACGGCAGCATTTCAATCATTGACTGCCCGCGACATGAGAAAACGCGTTCTTTCGCTGATGATCGCTAATTCCGCGGTACCTCGCCGGCTCCCACGAGGCCTGGAGCCTTGACTCCGCAGCCCTCGAGTACCAGATCGGTCCGAAGTTCCATTCGTCCAGTCGCGGGATTGGCCCATCCATCGCTCACGCGCAGTGATGCGGCGGCATCCTCGAAGCGTCGTTGGAGATCGCTCAAGCGTTGATGGCCGAGGTCGGCGTCCAGGGCGAGCATGGTCGGGTCGGTCATAAGGTCCTCCGTGGGGCGAAGCCGCTTCTCGTATTCTGTCGCGTGTCACGATGGATTGACGACATCGAGGAGCGGTCATGAAATTGGGACTCAGCACGGGCTATTGGTCGGCGGGGCCACCGCCAGGAATTGTCGACAGTATCGCGCAAGCCGAGCGGCTCGGTTTCGATTCGATCTGGACCTCGGAGGCGTATGGCTCNNAGTGGTGGTCGATTCATCATGGGTCTCGGTGCTTCCGGCCCCCAGGTCGTCGAAGGTTGGTACGGGCAGCCCTACGCCAAGCCACTGGCGCGAACACGTGAGTACGTCGACATCGTGCGCCAGGTGTTCGCCCGGGATGCTCCGGTTGCCTATGAGGGGGCGTACTTCGAGTTGCCGTACCCCCGAGGTACCGGACTCGGCAAGGCCCTGAAGTCGACGGTGCACCCCTTGCGGCGCGACATCCCCATCATGCTCGCGGCGGAGGGGCCAAAGAATGTCGCCCTGGCCGCGGAGATCGCAGATGGCTGGTTACCGCTCTGGTTCTCTCCCAAGAGTGACGCCTTCTACCGGGCCGCACTCGACGAGGGATTCGCGCGCGAGGGGAGTCACCATCAGAGTCTCGATACCTTTGAAGTGGTGTCGCTGCTGCCAGTCATCATCGCCGACGACGTCGAAAGTTGCGCCGATCTTCTTCGTCCGATGCTCGCGCTCTACATCGGCGGCATGGGCGCCAGAGGCGCCAATTTCCACTACGAGGTATTCGCTCGTCTGGGTTACGAAGGAGACTGCGCCCGTATCCAAGATCTCTACCTTGCCGGACGCAAGGCGGAGGCGATCGCTGCGGTGCCCACTGCTCTCGTCGAGGACGTCGCGCTGATTGGACCTCGGGGCAAGGTGAAAGAGGAAACGACGAGGTGGAAGGAAACTGTGATTTCCACTGCGCTCATTACGGGCCCGTCGTTCCAGTTCGAGATGATTATGGAACTGCTGTCGTGAAGACGGGGTTGCGCCACTCTCGCAGTGAATTGGCCTGCCTATTCGACGAGGCGCTCGCGGTCACGAAGGTGGCCGCCAAAATAGCGGCGCCGGTGAGATCGGAACAACTGACGGCGAGGCGGTGTCGTCGTGTGGGGTTCGTGAGGGGATGTTACTTTCGCTCGGGAGTACCGCTGTCTCAAATCTGTCACAACGCGGGAGTCGCATGCGGCGCCTTACAGAAGCGGCAAAACCTTCTTGGCGAGTGCTTCAACTTTGGGGAGTTTGGAGTTTGCGGCGCCTATATCGAGTTCAGTGCTCTTCTTCAGGATCGCGACTGAAAACGTGTATCCGTACGTGGGCGAACCCAGCGACGTTGAATACGCGCTGTAGGGAGCGAAATGCTTATCCGTGACGGGCTTTTCACCCTGTCTCTTGGCCGATGAACGGTTCAGGTTGAAAACACCGATATTGACCCTCGTCTGGCGACGCACGAAGATGGCGTCGGGATTGGCCCCCACTTTGTACCAACAGACGGTTACGTTGCCGTTGATGACAGTGGTGAGCTTGGTCACCTTGACTCCGAGCGTCGACGACACCTCGGCCACGGAGACCTTCGAGCAGAGCGTCGACGCCGCGGATGCGGAGGTGGCACTCATCACCGTCGGCACGATGAGACCGCCGGCGAGGGATCCCGCTGCCATCGCTACGGCAGTTAAGGGCGAGAATTTTGAGGTCATCTACTACTTCCTTGGAGAGAGTTACTGCGTGTCGCGTTCAATGATTGCCCTGGCGCCATCATATGACGACGAATGAGAAAACGTCGGGACAGTGGGTCCCTCCTGCGCTTGGATCATCCCAGGTCATATGGTGATGATTCGCGGCTGAGATTTGGAGGCCGAAGGAATTTTGCAACGTTAGGAGGCGACCCGGTGCCTATGTCGTCAGTCTCAAAAAGTGTCCACTTCTCAACGACCTTGAGTTCCTTTAGCAACAATACGGGAATTGTGGTGTCGCCGGAGAAAGTCGAAGAACTGGGGTCGGGAAAGAGGCCGCCCGTTCTGGCGGAGGTGAATGGTTATTGCTTTCGCACCACCGTGGGCGTGATGAGCGGTCAGCATTTGGTGAGCGTGAGCGCCGCGGCGCGCAAAGAGACCGGTCTTCGAGGGGGCGATGCGATTGACGTCACCTTGACTTTGAAGGAGGAACCCGTGCCGTAGTGATACCCGAGGTTTTGGCGGATGCATTCGACGTTGGTCCCGAGGCTACGAAATTCTTCGTGTCGTTCTTGAACCGTGTTCAGCGCTACCACGTGGACAACATCAATGGAGCAAAGACTGAGGAAACGCGATGCCGGCGAGTGGAGAAATCGGTTCAACTCTTTCTCACTGCCAAACCACGTTGATGGCGCCGCGTCACGGCCTGAAATGAGGGTGGCAACTCCTCGGTCGGGGTGAAGGTGCGTCGTGAGCATTCTCGCTGCAATGGAAGGACAACACGGACTTCGCCCACGACGTGGCCGTAGCTAGCTCGTTGGTGACCGGTGAAAATTTCGCGTCGGCTAATCGCGCCGCGGGGCGTCTCGTTGAGATGCTTGCTCACGGGCCATTGATGCCCTCGATGCGGCTCGGGGCCCGTCGGGTCAAAGGACACCGCCAAAAGAGTTAGTGGTCGACGTTCTCGTTATTAGCGTAGAGGTTGGATCGAAGCGACTTGCCTTCGCACCTCGTTCCTACGAATGTCAGAGGAGACAATATGAAGATCGGCATTATTGGTGCAGGAAACATTGGTGGCAATCTCACGCGACGGCTGACTCACTTGGGACACCAAGTCACGGTGGCCAACTCTCGGGGCCCCGAAACGCTGAGTGAGTTGACTTCGTTGACGGGCGCGATCGCAAGCAACGTGAACGAGGTCGCGATTGACGCCGACGTGGTCATTGTGACGATTCCCGAGAAGAATGTGCCGAATCTGCCAACGGGCTTTCTCGACGCAGCCCCCGCCAATGTCGTCGTCATAGACACCGGGAACTACTACCCCCAGCAGCGCGACGGTCGAATTGCCGAAATTGAGGAAGGAATGACGGAGAGTCGTTGGGTGTCCACCCAGATCGGTTTTCGGGTGGTGAAGGCGTTCAATGGCCTTTACGCGGCCAACATCATTGAGCGTGCGCGCCCCGAAGGCGCCCCCGACCGTATCGCCCTGCCGGTAGCCGGCGACGATCCAGGTGCCAAGAAGGTGGTCATGGACCTCATCAACGAATTGGGTTTTGACGCCGTCGACGCCGGGAGCATTGATGACTCGTGGCGCCAGGAGCCGGGTAGTCCGGTCTATGGAGCGACCACCGACGCCAATGGTGTTCGACTCGCCCTGGCGAGCGCGCACCACGCCCGAAGTGTGGAGTGGCGAGCGTAACTTCGAGGAAGAACTATGGCCGCGAGGCGAGGAGGGCGAGACCTTCGCCGGAAAGATCGACGTGCGAGCCTTGGCGTCCCGTCATGGCGAGTACCAGTGATTGCAGCGGACCTTGGACGAGCGGTCCGTCGCCATGACTCCAGGCAATATCGGTAGCACGAAGCGAGAGTCCCGCGATGCGTCGCTTGGCGCCAATGAGCAGGTTGCTGTTCTTCCAACTGTCAGCGACGGCAACAAGAGCCTCATCGGGAGAGCGGTGCACGAGTTGTAGTGGGCGGCGAATGTCGTCACCGTGCACGACGATTTCGCCGAGCATCGCCATCACGGGTGCCGGAGGATGGTTCGTCGTGTTCGTGCGAGCCCGCAGTCGCGCGACGAGTTGCTCCGGTGACGCGGTAGCGACCGCGTCGGCTCCGCGATCGGTGAACACATTGAACTTGAAGCCGGCGCCAATGAGTTCCTTGTAGAAGTTGGGGAAAGTTTGTTCGCTGGCGGCAACGACGTGTCCGACGACTTTGCGTACGTCCCATCCCTGGCACCACGAAGAGGTGCTCCATTGTTCTGGCGTCAACGTGGACAAGGTATCGGCAAGTTGTGCGCGCTCCACGTGAATGTTCTTCCAGATGTCGTGAGATTTCATAGTGGCGTCCTCGTCTCTCGGGTGCTCGTTATTGGTTGCTGCGCGGATCGTCAGGACCCGAGTCGCCGCCGGACACCACCGTGTCCAGGCGTCCGAGGTAATAGTTCCATCCGACGAGGTGGTCAGCGATGGCGTCATCGGGCAGTCCACTGTGGACCACACGTACGAGGGTGGCGTCGCCTTCAGGGATCAGGGTGATCTCGACCGTCGTTGATCCGGCGGGAATGGGGTGATCGGGCAGATCCCAGCCAAAAGTGAAGACGACTTTTTCATTAGGGACCACTTCGAGGAACGTTCCGGCGGCCGGGTTCACGCCACCGCACACCGCACGAAACTCACCACCGGGTACGGCCACGAGTGCCACGTCGGTGCCCATCCACTTCACGAACTGCTCGGGATCAGTGAGAAAGGGGAAAATCGTAGCCGGCGCGGCCTTGATGAGCAACTCCTTCACGGCGTCGGTCATGACGCTCCCTGCTGTTGTTCACTTACCTCGGCGAGGTCGCGCAATCTCTCGAGGCTGTCGCTCCAGAAGCTGTCGAGAAACGCGCGCAATTTGACGATCTCACCGCGGTTGACGCTGTAGAAACGGCGAGTGCCCTCGCGACGCTCGTGAATCACCCCGTTCTTTCGCAGAACGCTCAAATGCTGAGAAATAGCCGAACGGGTGACGTCGGGGAAGTACTCGGCAATCTCGGCGGCGGGTAACTCGCGGGCCCAAATCAGTCGAATGATGTCGCGGCGCTTGGTGTCAGCAATCGCCTTGAGGAGGGTATCCATATGTTTTACGTTAGCATATCCTTACGTTAGAGTCATCTAACGGAGTCGAGGATGTCATGGTGACGTCCCGGACAGAGGGGAACGACATGGCGACGTATGACTTTGTGGTATCCGACGTGGTGTCGGCGCCACGCGCCGAGGTGTACGACGCGTGGCTATCGAGTGAAGGTCACAGTGAGATGACGGGGGGAACGGCCGTCATTGACGCCCGTGAGGGCGGTTCCCATAGCGCGTGGAATGGCTACATCACTGGTACCACCACTTTGCTCGATGCCCCCCATCGAGTGGTGCAATCGTGGCGATCCGCTGACTTCAGCCCCGACGATCCCGACTCGACGATTGACGTCACGTTTGAGGAGGTCGAGGAGGGAACCCGGGTGACCATTCGACATTCGCGAGTGCCGATCGGTCAACGAGGCTACGAGGAGGGCGGATGGGCTACGTCGTATTTCGAACCCATGAAGGCGTTCTTCCGGGCCTAAAGAGTGGCATTTAGAAGTGAAGAAATCTGGCGCCCACCAGCGCGAGAGCCAAGAGTGGCCCCGCGCGACAGAGCGTCTTGAGGGTGTTCTCCAGTGGAGCCAGCAATGCTTCCTTGCTGAGAGGGATAGTCGTACCGTCGCTTCGATGTTCCACACCCTCAATCGAAAGGGTTCGCCGGCGAAGGTCGCGCGCGGGTGTGGACAGTTGCTGTTGGGCCAAAGTAATCAGTGTGCCGAACGCGCCCGCGAAGAAGGCGGCGAGGCTGAGGGCCCGATGTTGCGCGTAATACGCGGTGAGTATGGGAAATCCGCCCCAACTCACGACCACTACGGCGCGGGTGTGCAGCCGCCCGCCAAAGAGCTCAAGGTTGTAGCCCACCGCAACCATGACGCCCACGATGATGAAGGCTCCGAACCATCCGCCCACTACCACGAGACCCACCACGCCAAGTCCGACGGCGCCGCCGAGTCCTAGGGTTGCCGCGGCAATCAACTGCCACGACGCGAGCGACGTGTGCAGTGGTCGACCGTGGAGCTCGTCCAGGCAGTGAGCTCCGACACCGACCGCCAAGAAGAAGGCGGCCAGGGTGGCGAGAAGGCGCGGCGCGCTGACCGGTCCCTTCAGGCAGGCTCCGACGGTCACGAGCGAAAGGTGCAACAGGGTGTAGGGAGGATGCAGCACGGTCCACCATTCGCGCAGTGAGTGACGTGACAAGAACTTGGGCTGAGCGTAGTAGGCGGGAGGCGACTGCACGGGGGGAGTTGGGGTCTCTTCCATACCTACTCGCGTCGGTATCCCGATATGACGACACCTCCGCCGAGGCTCATTGTCTTGACCTCGACGTGATCAATACCGGCTCGTCGCCACGCTTCGCGGGTCCAGGCGACGGAGTACAAGCGGTAGTGGCGCGAAATCGACGGTCCCAAGAATCGTCCGGCATCCCACCAGGCCCGGCCCCCGGTCACTAACCCGCCGACGGGCAGGACCCAACGCGTGTAGAGCCACCAGGCAATCCGCCACAACGGGCGAGTGGGCACGGCGAACTCCAGTGACGAGATCGCACCCCCGGGTTTGACGACGCGCGCGATCTCTCGGAGGGTTTCGGCGGGATCCGAGACGTAGCGCAACAGGTACGTGAAGGTCAGCGCATCAAAGGTGGCGTCAGGGAAGGGCAATTGCTCGGCGCGGCCCCGCACCAAGGAGACTCGCGAATCCAGTGACGCGCGCTTCACGAGCCGTTGGCCCTGGGCCAACATCCCTTGGCTGAGGTCGAGTGACACGATGCGACCGGATGTTACTGATGCCAACTTCTTAGTCACCGCGCAGGGTCCGCAGGCGACGTCCAGGATCAACTTCGGCTCTACTCCCACTACCCGACTGACCATGGTCGAACGCCACCGCCAGTCCTGGCCAAATGAAAGAACTTCAGCGAGAGTGTTGTAGCGAGCAGGTAGGTCCGCGAAGAGTTCCTGGGAAAACTCGTTGGGGGACTCCCGGTAGGTGCGAATGATTCGGCGCCCAATCTTCATTTCATCTCTCTATTCCTAACCACCAGAACCTCGAAAGTCACCGGCGGACCTATTCTGAGAGTCACAGTAGGGCATCTGACGGGTAACATCTTCACTCCCTTCGACACGAGGGTAACTTGCGGATGGTGCAGTGTGACCGTGCGACGCTGCTACAGCGCGACGTTACATCGACTGCGTCGTCAACGTCTTTGGTCTAGTGGTGGATTGAGATGGCGTGACGCCTTTCGTCACGAATTCGTCGAGGAATCATGGGCTGGTGTGGGCACCCACTGCGTAGCAATGTGAGAGGAGTCCAATGCTAGGGTCAAATTTAGGACGTCGAGATCCAGCATCCTTCGCACGGAGCCACGGTGGTGTCGTTGATGGGGGATCGTGATGATCGAGTCAAAAGTGGTGGCCACGAGTGCGTGGATACTCGAAGAGTCGTGTCATCCATGATGGCGACACGCCCCAAGGTCGAGGCATCCCGTGCTGGAATGTGGCGGCCGTCGCGAGCGGAAATATTCTTGCCGTGTTTTATTGGTGGTCTCGGCGTAACGGCCGCCAACTGATCTCTCGGGTGAAAGGGTCCGCGACGTCGGGCGAAGAGCAGTTTCGCGGTCATATCAGTGGCCCAATTCAATTCGTTGTGGTTAAGGAGGAAAGTATGTCGATGAAGGACAAGGCCAAGAATTTTGTTCAAACCTCGAGAGACAAGGTAGAAAAGGCCACGGGCAAGGTCTTGGGGAACGAAGACATGCCCGCCAAGGAGCAAATGGAAGAACTTAAGGGGCACTTGAAGAACGTCGGTGACAAGGTGGTCAAGTCCACTGGTAGGGCTTTGGGCGATGAGGACATGCCGGTCAAGGACCAAGTCGAAGAGCTCAAGGCCCACCTCAAGGACGCCGGAGGCAAAGTACGCGACGCGTTCAAGAAAGATAGTGGAACTGCTGATTAGCGAACGACGACGTCACGTAAGTTTCAAGGTGGCGTCGAGTCATTGTGTGGTGATCAGGCGTCATGGTGACTTAGGGCCGTAGACGAATCGAAGGAGTTTTTTAGCGACGGGTGTACACTGTCTCGTGAGGGAAAGTTTTCCCAGCCAGAGGCGCCAGGTTCGGGTCGGACGATCTAGAAGATTGTCGCTCGTTCGGGCTCGGCGGCTCCTTCTAATTGGAGGATGCACCGATGTGGAAATGTCCGACTCGGTCGGTTGTAATTGAGAAGTTGAGGCGTCGAAGGTCTGAGACGATGGTCGTGGTTGCACCGGCGTGGATGATTTTCAAGACGGTCCTCAGAACTGCGGTGATTACTGCGGTCAATTTCGAGATGCGTGTGGCCGCTCGGCCGATGTCGTCTCGGGTCCAGTGACCAGTTTGAGCATGCACGGCAACTGTCGCGGGCCGCTGGCCGTTGACGAAGATCCCAGTGGATGGTTTTGGGACACCGGCGTAGGTGCCATCGCTTACAACGGTGGTGACCGATGGTCCATTAATGGTGCGATGGAGCGCTACACGTGGGCAGATCTCGGGCCCACTGCCACCGACTTTTTCCCCTCCGCCCTAAATCAACTACTTGAGAGCAGTGCACAATGAAGACGTATGACGTCAAATGGGGGATCCTGAGTACCTCTCCGCCCACCGCCTGCGGCATCGCCACCTTCACTACTGCCCTCGGTAAGTCCCTCGTCCGGCGGGGCGAGGACGTGAACCTCGTCAGGGTTCTCGAAGGCCGCGACGAAGCAGCCACCTCTCCCTTCGCGGTCGCGAGTGAACTGCGAGCCAATGACGCTGGTTCGAGGAGTCGTGCGGCGAGGGCACTCAATCACTGCGACGTCGCTCTCATCCAGCACGAATTTGGACTCTACGGTGGGGCCGATGGTGATGAAGTCGTCGCCGTCATGGCTGAACTAGAAGTGCCGGTGATGACGATCCTGCACACGGTGTTGCCCGCGCCGACGGATCACCAGCGTCTGGTTCTCAACGAGGTCATCCATCTTTCGACATGTGTCATCGTGATGACTGACGCCGCTGAGAGCACTTTGCGGCGTTGCTACCACGTCGGCGACAAGCTCGTAAAGGTCTTTCCACATGGTGCGGCCTTAGGCATCGTCCCCATCTCTTCGACGGTTGACGAGAGCCCCATCTTGCTGACCTGGGGACTCATTGGACCGGGCAAGGGCATTGAGTGGGTCATTGACGCCATGGCCTCGCTCCGCGATCTCTCGCCTCGGCCCAGTTACATCGTGGCCGGCCGCACTCATCCCAAGGTTCTCGCCTTCGAAGGCGACGTGTATCGCCATTCCCTCGAGCGTCGCGTTCAAGAGAACCGCGTGGGAGACATGGTGTTCTTTGACAACAACTACCGCAAATTGCCGTCGCTTAATGCCTTGATCGCCAGTGCCGCAGTGGTGATTCTGCCCTATGACTCTGCGGATCAAGCCACGTCAGGGGTATTGGTCGACGCCATCGCCGCCGGCCGGCCGGTGATTGCCACGTCGTTTCCTCATTCAGTCGAGATGCTGGCCAGTGGCGCTGGCATCGTGGTGGAGCATAGAAATCCACGAGCCCTCAGTGCCGCCATTCGCCGTATCCTCACGCATCCCAATGTCGCCGAGAGCATGGCCAGTGAAGCCCGCCGGATCGCGCCGAGTTTGAGCTGGGATGGCGTGGCGCTGCGATACGTCGACCTCGCTCGTGAACTTTTGCGATGTGCCAAGTGGCCGGTGAGCGCTTAATGGAGATTCCCGAGCCGAATTTCACGCACCTTCTCTCCCTTCGCGGTCCCTACGGCACTTTTGAACACGCCAAGATCTCGGTGCCGCGCGTCGAGCATGGTTACTGCACTGATGACGTGTCGCGAGTGGCTCTGGTGCTGGCGCGAGAGAGCCAGTCCGTTATGTCAATGGACCTCACCGAGTTGCTCTGGTCGTCACTGAACTTCATGGAACTCGCGCAGCGGGCCAATGGCGAGTTCCTCAACCGCCGTCTGTGCACGGGCGATTGGCAATTTCCGGCGTCGAGTGAGGATTGCTGGGGTCGCGCCATGTGGTCCCTCGGGACGATATACGCGCGTTGCGAGGAACCAGGGCTGCGCGAGCGAGCGAGCAGCGCCTTCGAGCGTGGCGCCACCGTACGATCTGAGTGGCCGCGGTCGATGGCCTTCGCCGCACTGGGGGCCAGTGAGTTTCTCCGCGCCGCGCCGAATCACGAGGGCGCGCGCCAATTGCTCGACGCCGCGGTTGCGGTGTTGGACCGCGAGAATGTGTCAGGACAGTGGCGCTGGCCGGAAGATCGATTGACCTACGCGAACGCGATTTTGCCCGAGGCGTTGATTGCCGCGGGTGTCTACTTGGGAGACGAACGAATTGTGGAGCGCGGTCTCGACCAGTTGAAATGGCTCTTGGAGATGGAGACACCGCGAGGGCACCTGTCGGTTACCCCCTCGGGCGGACGAGGTCCCGGTGACGATCAACGATTCTTCGACCAACAGCCCATTGAGGTGGCGGCGATGTCCGACGCGTGCGTACGAGCTTTGAGCTTGACCGGCGATCCTCTATGGCGTCAGGGACGCGAACTCTGCGAGATGTGGTTCATGGGCCTCAATGATCTCGGCGCGGTGATGTTCGACCATCGCACCGGCGGGGGCTACGACGGACTGACCTGCGACGGCCCCAATCTCAATCAGGGGGCCGAATCGACTATCGCTCTCTTGACGACGTTGCAGCACGCTCGCCGAGTTGCGTTGACCACCATATGAACGACATGGGGCTCGCGACGCGGACATCAATTCGACTTCGTGGTGACGTTTCTCGGGTGGTGTCGCGGCTCTTCATTCCGGGGCAAGAACTCATTGGGGGCAGCGAGTCACGCGCCGCCAATACGGTCGAGCGGTTGTTGGTCCTCGATGAGGACGAAGTGGACGCGGCCCTTGAGGACCTCTTCAAGCGCTTCGACGCACGACACGAGGATTTGGCCCGCGTCTTCGACGACCATGCCGACCGAGTCAGTGATTACGTGACGACGCCGATTACTCGTCAACGCCACCGACTCATTGGTGCGGCATTTACCCACGAATATTCAATCGAGGGCGCCGCGGTATGCAATCCGAGCATGGTGGCTCACCCGGACCAGAGCGCAGTGCCCGAGGGCGCCCTTCGTGTCACAATGAGCATTCGCGCCGTGGGGGAGGGACACCATTCATCCATCTGCTTTCGCACCGGCGTCATCGATGCCGGAGGTGCCGTGCATTTGGAGGATGCCCAGCCGTTTCCCGTCGTCGGAAACCTTAGTTCCACCCAGCTCAATCGAGATCTCTTTCATGCCCTGCTTCATGATTTGGGGTTCGACGGTGAGACTGCGGCGTCGGTGCTGAATAATTTGGCTGGTCAATTTAGTGTCCTCGAACTCGAGGCGGCCGTGACCAAACTTCAGACTCAAAATGACACGCGACTCAACGTGGTTAAAACGGCGGGCCTTTTGCGTCTGATTGCGGCGTGTTTTTATCAGGTCTCTTTCGGCCCGGACGTGGACCTGTCGCGTCGAGTCCTTTGGCCGGCGGCCCCTAATGAGGGCAACGGGATGGAGGATGCGCGCTTCGTGGAAATGTCGGAGCCCGGTGTGGCGCGCTACATCGCGTCATACACGGCCTTCGACGGCCACTCGGTATCTCAGCAACTTCTCGAGACCGATGATTTCCTTACCTTCACCTCTTCGCCCTTGGCGGGACGTGGCGCTCGCAACAAGGGTCTGGGATTCTTCCCCCGCAGGGTGAATGGACGATTCGTGGCAATGTCGCGATTCGATCGCGAATCCAACGCCATCGCGTATTCCGACGACCTTCATCGTTGGGACAAAGTGGTCACCGCTCAAGTGCCGCAGCACTCGTGGGAGGTCGTTCAGCTGGGCAATTGCGGTTCTCCCATCGAACTCCCCGAAGGTTGGCTGGTCATGACCCATGGCGTGGGGCCCATGCGCACCTACGGTATCGGCGCCATCCTGCTCGACTTGGACGATCCGAGCAAGATGATTGGCCAACTGCCCCGACCACTTCTCGTGCCCACGACGGACGAACAAGACGGTTACGTACCCAATGTCGTCTATTCGTGTGGATCGCTGGTTCACGACGGAACTCTGTACACCCCCTACGGCATCGCCGATCAATCGATCAGTTGTGCCTCGGTGCCAATTGCGGACTTACTCGCATCTCTCGAACCCCCCAGTCGCCTCTCGAAGTTGGAGAAACCCCTAGTAAGAAAGTGAGTGAGTGATCGTCACCATCTCATCCCCCGTCGCGTAAGGAGATAGTGGCCGCCCCCCGCCACACGTCCACTTCGCGCGACACCCGTCAGATGCGCCGCACCCAGCCCTCGTTAAGCGTCGTCATGTTTTCAGGAGTCGTTCCATGCTCACGTCACCGACGAGTTTTGCCACCGGCGAGTCACCTGCGTCGAGGCCTCATGTTCTCTGACCGACTCCTCACTATCTTTGAGATGATAGCGGCGCGCGAGCGAAGCGGGAGCGAACGTGGACTCTTGTGTGCGGTCGCCACCGAGATAACGGGCGTGAGCGCTGCCGGCATTGCGCTCGCGGCCGACGATCTGCCATTGACGCGATTCTGCGCTAGCGACGCCATGGCGCGTTCGTTGGTCGATCTGGAAATGACCGTCGCCGAGGGTCCGTGTACGCAGAGCCTCAGCGATGACGTGATGGTGAACGAGTCCGATCTGACGTCGGCCAATGCTTCGCGGTGGATGCTCTTCTCCCCTCAGGCGATGGTCCTCGGCGCCCGCGCAGTCTTTGGCTTTCCGGTGCGCATTGGCGTCATTCGACTCGGCGTCCTGTGTCTCTACAGCGATGAGGCACGGGACCTGAGTGAAGAGCAAACGACCGACGCCCTTTTGATGTCCTCGGTGGTCGGTAGGGGCATCATCGCAATGCAGGCCGGCGCTCGTCCAGAAACCCTCTCTCAAGAATTCCTGAGCGAGGCCACCTTCGACTTCTCCGTGCACCAAGCGGCCGGGATGGTCGCAGTGCAGGCTCTGATATCGATTTCGAGTGCCCTGATAGCCCTACGAATGCACGCGTTCGCCACCTCGGAGAGTTTGCAGAAAGTCTCGGCCAGGGTTATCGGTCGCGAGCTCCGCTTTGATGAGGTGTCACAGGAGTGGATTGGGGGAAACCTATGAGGACGTTTACGAGAACTATTGTGAAGGCCAGAAGATTTTCTGGACTTGTGATTGACGATGTACGCAACTTCGCGACAGAGATAAGGGGTGGCCTGGTGGCTCGAGAATCGCTGTTAGTCGCCACGTTGGTCGAATTGGCCGACAACCTGGTGGATAATTTTGACGTCATTGACATTTTGACGCTGCTGAGCGACCGTTGTGTCGAGACGATTGATGTGGCTTCCGCCGGGGTAATGCTCGGTTTACCCGGGGGAGAATTGCAGTTTGTGGCGTCGTCGAATGAGTCGATGCGCGTGCTGGAACTGTTTCAGATCCAGGCCAACGAGGGACCTTGCGTAGATTGCTACGCCGACGGAGTTGCCATTATCAATCACGAATTGGTGGACCCCGACGAGCGTTGGCCGCGCTTTACGCCGCGCGCAATTGAACAAGGATTTCATTCGGTCCATTGCTTGCCCATGCGACTTCGCGGGCGCACCATTGGTGCCCTGAACCTCTTTCGCACTGACGTCGGTCTGTTGACGCCCGAAGACGTCGTCGTCGCTCAAGGTCTCGCGGACGTCGCCACAATCGCCATTCTGCAATACCAGACGACATTGAGCGCCAAATTGTTGAACAACCAGCTCAGTTTCGCTCTCAATAGCCGCATCATCATCGAACAGGCCAAGGGCATGGTGAGCCAGTCCACCGGCTGCAACATGGATGAGGCCTTTGGACGTCTACGATCTCACGCTCGTAATCACAACTTTCGACTGACTGACGTTGCCACCAACGTGGTGAGCGGTGCAGTGAAGATTGACGATCTCGATCGAGCCCGCGCGAGCGTGGTACGCCGGAGCACCGCGTCGTAGCGAGAACCTGCCATCACAGTGGTTGAGCCAGATTTGAGACGGCGTTGGCGAATCTTTGACGCGCGTGGCGCACGGGCTCTGTGAAAATTGCATCAGTGCCGTTGTGTCGGGTCCTGGTGCACGTCCTCCAGTGACGTCCGTGCAGGTGACGACCGCCATTAAGGAGGTGATCATGGAAGCAGACGCGCCGTCGACGAGGGACTCCACCTCCCTAAACGCCACTGACTCGAACCTCGATCACCCTGCGCTGCCGGGTCATCGCAAGCGACTGAAGCCCGACATCCGCCGCCAGGTCGACGACCCTGAGGGGATGACGTCGTGGCGCAGGACGTGGATGCTCTTTGTCGGCGAACGCGACCAATTCTGGTGGCAGGTTGTGGCATCCGTCGTCGTCGTGGCCTACGTTGCATCGCTGGTCGTGGTGTCACGACCGTCTTCGGGGTATATCTCGTTCTGGGACGGCTGGATTGGCAACATCGCCGGTATGGTGCCCCTCATACCCATCGTGCTGCGGGTACGCCACTGCGCGCGTCTGCGCGGGGCGTGGACGGCCTTCGCGGTGGGCGTCGTCCTCTACAACTTCGCGAACCTCCTCTACCTGCTCCACGACCAGAACCTCGTGCCGATTCCGAGCCCCGCGCCCAGTGACGTGCCCTACCTACTTTCTTACGTCGCATTCGTCGTCGGCGTGGTGCTGATGACCCAGCATCGCTATGGCCGCGGCCTCGAGAGTGTTCACCTCGACGGCGCGGTGGCGGGACTCTCTATTGCCGCCGTGGCCGCGCTGTTTTGGTTCAACCAGGTCCTGGTGGTCAGTGGTCGCCCTCTTCAGGTGATCGTGGGTATGGCTTACCCCTTGCTCGATCTGGTATTGCTCGTGGTGCTGGTGTCGGGACTCGCCCCTTCGAGGTACCGACCGAACCTCGCCACGTCTCTCATGATGGCGGGTTTCACGTTTTTCGTAATCGGCGACATCATCTATCTCAACCAGCAGGTGGCGGGGAGTTATCGGCCCGGGACACTGCTCGACGGCACGTGGGTGCTCGCATTGTGGCTGATTGGCCTGGCGGCGAGCGCGCCCGAGGATCGTCGCGGCGGGGCGCGATTGAGCCATCACGCCACGCCCAGCAGCCTCTCGGCGGTACCCATCGTCTTTGCGTCACTCTCGGTGATGACGCTCGCCATCGCGGTGGTGGAACGTTCGTCCAAGGCCGCCGCCTTCTTCGCCATTGGCGCGCTCTGCGTCGTCGTGGTGAGAATGGCCCTCACGCTGCGTGAAGTGCGCACCGTGGAGCAAGCAAATTTTATGGTGGCGCGCACTGACGAGCTGACCGGGCTGGCGAATCGGCGCTCGTTCATCGAGAGCACTGGGGAAATTCTGGTGTCGCTCGAAGGCAGTCGCCAGATGGGGATGATACTGATTGACCTCGATGGTTTCAAAGAGATCAACGACTCATTGGGCCACGCATGCGGCGACGACCTACTGCGCGTCGTGAGTAAGCGCTTTGCGCGCAAGGTAGGTCTCAACGCCTCACTCGCGCGTATTGGCGGCGACGAATTCGCCTGTGCCATGGTCTTTGACAAGTTCGACCAACTGGTTGACTTCGGCAATGAACTGGCGGTGGCGCTATCGGACCCCGTCGCCCTTGACGGCGTCGTCGTGCGCGTCAGTGCCAGTATTGGAATAGCTATCTACCCCGAGCACGGTCTCACTCAGGTGGAATTGATGCGCAGTGCCGACGTCGCGATGTACGAGGCCAAGCGCAACCATTCGACGATCTGTCTGTATCACTCGGACTTTGACTTCAACAGCCGCGACCGGCTGACGATGATCAGCGACTTGCGCACCGCCTTGGAGAATGACCATCTGGTGCTGCACTTCCAGTTCACCCAGGACTTTCACACCGGCGAGATTCACGGCGTGGAGGCTCTCGTACGCTGGAATCACCCCACCCGAGGTCTTATTTTCCCCGATGACTTCATTCCCTTGGCGGAGCGCGTCGGACTGATTGTCCCGCTCACGCGCGTCGTGTTGCGCAAGGCCCTGAACGAGATGGTGCGCCTCGACGCGACCGGCCATCGACTCAACATGAGTGTCAATATTTCGCACCTCGACTTGGTCGACGAGAAGTTGCCCAACTACATCACGATGTTGTTAATGGAGTTCGGTATTGACCCCCAACGGCTCACCTTGGAAGTGACCGAATCGAGCCTCGGCGAAGATCCCTCGCGCACCCGACGGAGCATCGAGCGATTGCGACAATTGGGTGTGCGGATCTCCATCGATGACTTCGGCGTCGGTTACTCGTCGATGTCGCAGTTGCTCGAACTGCCCATTGACGAACTCAAGATTGACAAGACCTTCGTGTTCGCGCTCGAAAATGACGTCCGAGCCCGTGCGGTCATCAGTTCCACGATAGAGCTGGGCCGAGCTCTCAACGTGACGGTGGTGGCCGAGGGTATCGAGACGATCTCCAACCATCAGTTGCTGCGAACACTGGGTGCCGACATTGCTCAGGGGTACTTCATCGCTCGACCCAAGACGTCCGAAGAGCTCGACGAATACCTGGCGATGCCCGCGCCCTTCCACTAGTACGCTGCGTTGATCTAGGGGTTCGACCAGAGCCATGGACGTCCGGGTGACGACACCACCGCGCGACCGGCGTCCGTGACCCGGAGCGTAGCTGACGCTGACAGCGAGCCGCTGGCCCAGACAACGTGGTGAATACGTGAGACCACTTCTAGGTTGCCGTTGCCTTCGAGAATCGCGGAGGACCCGGCGTCGTATTGACCTCGCGAGCTCCACAATGTTCCGTGAGACGTCGACTGCAGAACGAGTTGTCCAGTGCCGTTCATGACGAGCCGGCATTCGGCGTTGGGGGAATAGAGAGTCCAATCGGGACCCAGCGCGTGGTACGAAGAGAGAGAAAAGAGGTGCGTCGACGTTCGCCACCACGTGATGGCGCCCGAGGAGAGCGAAATCTCGCCGTCGTTGCCCAAGCCCAGTCGATCGCCGCGGTGCGCTCGCGAACTGTGCCACAAAATGGCGCCGGCGGGCATCATGACGCTCAAAGCACCCGAGACGCTCAAGTGCGTAACGGCACCGACGTGTCCGCGGGTGGGGGTGGACCAGAGAAGACGGCCGTTGCCCAGGAGGGCGAGCACACCATTTCGCTCTTGGGTGAGTACGAATTCCCCGTTGGCCGAGTAAAACGACTCACTCGATGCCAGTACCCCGCCAGGGACGAGGAAGCGTCGTGGTGATGTGGCGAATGGGGTCAGCGACGTGCCGCAACTGTTGGGAGGTCCCGCACGACCGAGCAGGTCGACGAATTGATAATGATGGGCCAAGAAGTAGCGAATGATTGTGGGAAGGGCGGCCACCGTGGCGGGCATCGTAACGGCCAGGTCGTGCATGAGGACGATCGGATGGCTTTGGACGCCCCCTTCGGACTCGGCGAGGGAGATGATGCGATCGGTCCAAGATGAGGAGCCCGACCCGGCCGCTTGCCAGTCGTCGGTGTCGACGTCCCACAGCCACTCGCCCATCGACAGAGAAGACGCGAGTGAGGAGGTGGTGGCGTTGTAGTCGCCGTAAGGCGGACGAAAAGCGCACGGAGAAGATCCGACGAGGGAGCGTTGCTCGTTGGCCACGGCCGCTAATTGGCTGCGCTGAGCGGTAACTGAGAGGGTCGTCATGAAGGGGTGGCTCCAGGTGTGATCGGCCACTTCGAATCCGTCCGTCGCTTCGGCTCGGACGTCGCTGGCCCACTTCGCCTCGTTCACCCCGATATTGAAGAACGTGGCGCGCACGTGAAATGAGAGAAGGATTGACAGGATTCTTGCCGTGCTCGGGCCGGGTCCGTCATCGAAGGTCAGCGCAACCGTACGCGCGCCGTCCGCAACCGTGGGCGCGCTGAACCGGGGTCCGAACAGCGGAGAAGGGCACGACGACCACGAAGTCGGTGCGACATCGAGTGCGACCGGGGTGGCCGACGCGCTGGAATCGCCGACGACACAAGTAACGAGGGGGAGAAGCAGGGCAACGCAGAACTGCGAGAAGCGAAATGACACATCACTTCATAACACGTTCCTGGTGGTGCGCCCCACGACTACGCAGAAGTTCGGAGCATCTTGTCGCCAATGACTCCGATGCGTGAGCAAGAAGTGGTGGCACGCTGCGCTACATCGAGACCGTGGAGATCGCCCCGCGGATGAAGCGCGCAGGGCACGAGACCGGCTTACATCAACTGGCCCCCCTCCAACGGCTTGCGGGCATTCGCGTGGCACAAGTTCCCGCTCTGTTGGCACCCTGGTGAGGGAGATATCCCAAGTGGATGTGACCCAAGTCATTGGGTCTTGGTTCATTAGCGGGTAAAGATATTGTTAAGCAAGTTACGCATTGAAAGCATGGACGGCGAAAGGAGGGTCAGTTGACGGTCCACCGCGAAGAGTCGACCCTGAGCGATATCCTGCGGTTGGGTATTGAGGCTGCTATCAACCCCAACATCGTCGTTAAGGCCCGTCGAGACGAGCAGGGCAAGATCGTGGACTTCGATTATGTCGAGGTGAGCGATTTGGCGTGCCACCACTTGGGTTTCGAACGCGACAAGGTCCTGGCGAGCACCACGCGCTCGTTACTGCCGGCCGAATTCGCCGGACGACTGGTGTCGTGGTTGAGTGACGTGGTGGAGTCGGACAATCCGGTTGAGCGCTTCGACGTCCCCTTTTTCAACACCGCTACCAAGGAGTTGGGTCGCTTTGACGTCCGCGCAGTGAGTGCCGGAGACTTCGTTGGTTACTCGTTTCGCGATCAGGGGGAAGTGCGCGAACTCGCCGACCGCTACCGTCTGCTACTCGAGAACTCGTCCGACATCGTCGTGCGCACCAGCGTCGAAGGCAATATTGAGTGGATCTTCGACGCCGGCACTTCAGTACTGGGTTACACCCCACAGGAGCTGATGGGCGTCGCGATGCCGGATCTGATGCATCCCGACGATGTCGCTGCGCGAAGAGATATCCGTGAACAGATGATATCGGAGGAGATTGTGCGCTTCCGCCTTCGCATCCGGGGAAAAGATGGGCAGTACCACCATTTCAGTGCGTTGGCTCACCCCGTGTTGGATGCCAACGGGGTGCTGGGAGGAGTTATTGCGGGCCTGCACTTGATTGACGACGAGGTGTCGGCCGAGGAGGCGGCGCGCATATCGGACGATCGCTATCGATTGATGGCGGAGTACGGAACTGACGTCATTGCCATGGAGCGTCACGGTGCGATCGAATGGGTTTCGCCGTACGTGGAGAGGTTGTTGAACCTGACCAGCGCCGACGTGGTGGGACGCTCACTCGCGGAACTGGTGCACCCTGACGACCGTTCCTCGTTGCAGACTTTTTATCGGGGCGTGGAGAACGTGGAGCCCCTCACCCTCACGTTGAGAATGCGTATGGCGGACTCTTCGTATCAATGGGTTTCCATGCGCTCGCACGAGGTGACTGATGAAGTCACCGGCGGCAAGATTCGAGTGTCGTCGTGGCGCGATGCCCAAGGCGACGTGGCGAGTCAGCGCGCGCTGATGGCTTCCGAGAGCCGGTTTCGACTGTTGGCGGAAAATGCCACCGACGTGGTGATCGAGTGCGACGCTGAAGGCGTTGTCCACTGGATCTCTCCTTCGGCACAACCGACCCTCGGATGGCGCGGTGAGAATGTGGTCGGCACGCGCGTTGACGATCATATTTTTCCTGCCGACAAGGATCGGCTCACCGAGCAACGTGTGCAAATCTCTACCCGTCATTCGTCCGTGCCGGTCGAAGTGCGATACTTGACTCCCACCGGCAACGTGAAGTGGATGAGCCAGCAGATGCGCCAAGTTCGCGGTCTTTCGGGCCAGACGGACACCATCATTGTGGGCCTGCACGACATTGACGATGTGGTGAACTTGCGATTCTCGATGGCGGAGTCGGAAAAGATTTTTCGCCTCCTCGCGGAGAACGTGACCGACGTGGTCTACACGGTCAATCTGGAGGGAGAGATCCTCTGGGCTTCGCCTTCGGTGGTCAAACAATTGGGTTGGCAGGCGAGTGACATGGTGGGCCATAGCGTCCTTGACGTCATTTTCCCCGAAGATCGGACCCGCGTCGTGGCGTGGCGTCAGCTGCTGCACTTCGGCGAAGTACTCGAGTCGTTGACCATTCGCGTGCGCCAGGCGTCGGGTGATTTCGTGTGGATGAAGGTGCGCGCTCAAGCCACGCGCGACAGCGATGGACGAGTTACTGGCGTGGTGGCGGCATTGCGTGATTGCGAGGTGGAAGTGGTGACCTCACGCGCCCTGCGCACCATTTCTGCGGGAAGTCGGGTGCTCATGCGCGTGGACAACGTGCACGAGTTGCTGCGCCAGATGTGTCAGGTCGCCGTGGAAGAGGGCGGCTATTTACTCGCCTGGTACGGCAAGAGGATGGACGATGATGTGAAGTCCGTCAAGGTGTTCGCCTCGAGCATTGGTCACGAGTCGTACCTGGAGGGCCTCGAAATACATTGGAGCGATGACGATTTCGGTCACGGTCCCACGGGTCGTGCCATGCGTTCCGGTCAGACGTCTACTTCGTCGGACATCGACACTGACATTTCCTTTGCTCCGTGGCGCGACAACGCTCGCCGCCACGGCTTTCGTTCCGCCGCGGCCATCCCGGTCATGGTTAATGGTCAGGTGGACGGGACCTGGCAGGTGTACGCCATGGAACCAGGGGCCTTCACCCCTGATGTTCTGACCGTGCTGGAGGACTTGGCACTCGAGATCGGCTACGGACTCACTCGTCTGGGCGGCACGAAGACGTAGACCCACGGCTCGCCAGTGGACAATGTCGGACTGGGCTAGCTGGCGCTAATGCTGTGCAGTCGTCTGTAGACGCTCCAAGGTGGCGACGATGTCATCTAGGGAGGTGCCGGGACCGAACGTGGCGGCCACTCCCGCGTGGCGAAGAGCGTCGAGGTCTTCGCCGGGGATGATGCCACCGACAACGACGGGTGCTTCAGAGCCTAATTCGCGCATGGCAGTGATCACTAGTGGGGCCAACGTCAAGTGCGCTCCCGAGAGAATCGAGAGACCCACGATGTCGACGTCCTCGTCCACCGCGGTGCGCGCGATGGTTTCGGGTGATTGGAACAACCCGGTGTAAATTACTTCCATTCCGGCGTCGCGCAGGAGTCGCGTGATGACATTGACACCGCGGTCATGCCCGTCGAGACCCACTTTGGCCACTAGGACGCGCAGGGTCACCGCGGACTCACGTGGTAGCGGCCGAAGACGTCAGCGAGCGTCGACATGATCTCGCCGACGGTGGCGCGGGCCAGTGACGCCTCCATCAGCGCCGGCATCAGATTGACCTCCGCGTCGTGCGCCTCCGCGCTCAATCTCTCCAATGTGTGGTGCACTGCGTCACTGTTGCGTTCGTGACGCACTCGACGCAGGCGTTGCAATTGGAGTGCCTCACCTCCGTCACCGATTTGATTGGGGGGTGAGGGAGTGGGGGAGTCGTCAGTGAAGGCGTTCACCCCGACGATGATGCGTTCACCTCGCTGGACGGCGCGTTCGTGGGCGTAGGCCGCGTCGGTGATGTGCCCCTCGAACCATCCGTTGTCGATCGCGGTGAGGCACCCTTCCAGCATGGATCCCGCTCCGATCTCGAGGAGTTCCTCGAGTAGTTGGCCGGCCTCGCTCTGTAGTTGATCCGTGAGACTCTCCACGAACCAACTCCCACCCAGTGGGTCAGCGACCTGGGTCACGTTGGTCTCGTAGGCGATCACTTGCTGAGTGCGCAACGCCACGCGCGCTGCTTCGGAGGAGGGCAGGGTCCAGGCCTCGTCAAAGGAGTTGGTGTGAAGTGATTGGGCACCGCCGAGCACCGCGGCTAGTGCCTCGATGGCGGTGCGCGCGTGATTATTGTCGGGCTGTTGGGCGGTCAACGAGACGCCGGCAGTCTGGGCGTGAAAGCGCAACTGCCACGATCGCTCGTCGTGCGCGCCGTAGAAGTCACGCATCCAGGTTGCCCAGATACGCCGCGCGCTGCGGTACTTGGCGACCTCTTCGAAGAAATCGATGTGGGCGTTGAAGAAGAAGGACAGTTTCGGGGCAAAACTATCGACCGCGAGTCCACCGCGGCGGGCCAGTTCGACGTACGCGAAACCGTTGGCGAGGGTGAAGGCGACTTCCTGGGCCGCGGTGGAGCCGGCTTCACGGATGTGATAGCCCGAGATCGATACGGGATGCCAACGGGGCATCTCGCGAGTCGCAAACACCATCGTGTCGCGCACCAGGCGCAATGATGGTCGAGGGGGGAACACGTACTCGTGTTGCGCTTGGTATTCCTTCAAGATGTCGTTCTGCAAGGTGCCGCCGACGCGCGACCGATGCACTCCTCGGGCTTCGGCGTTGGCGACGAACATCGCGAACAGCGCCGCCGCGGGGGCGTTGATGGTCATTGACGTGGTGATGGCACCCAGGTCGATGCCGTCGTAGAGATCGGCCACGTCGTCAATCGTGTCGATGGCCACTCCGCAGCGACCAACTTCGCCGAGTGCGCGTGGATCGTCAGAATCGATGCCGAGCAAGGTGGGCATGTCGTAGGCCGTCGATATTCCCGTTCCTCCGGCCGCGATGATCTCGTGGAAACGCTGATTGGTCTCGGGCGCGGTCCCGAAGCCCGCGAACATCCGCATGGTCCACAATTTGCTCCGGTACATCGCGGGGTGAATGCCCCGGGTGTAGGGAAAGAATCCCGGGTATTCGGCGTCGTCGGGTCCGTAGACGGGGTCAATACTGACTCCGGATTGCGTAGCGCCGTGCGACTGAGCCGCCGGGGACTCGGAATAGGCGTCCTCCCACTTCGATCGACCGGTGCGATGATTCACTTGGATCCCCCGAGCCCCTCTAGATGTACGGCCACCCTAAGGAGGTCAACCTCTCCATTCTTACTATCGATTGGGGCCCAAGGTCATTCTTCGCCCGCGACACCGCGCCACCCTCGACGAGTATTAGAAATTAGGCCTCAATCAGGTCAGTCGCGGTGTTAATGGCGTTGACCACCTCGTCAAGATTGAGGGCAATGGATGCGGGGGCGTCTTGGTGCGACAGATCGATGCCGGCCACTCGAAACGCCGCGCGCGGTGACGAGACCTGCCCCAGTGGCTCGTCTTCGCCCAGATTATCCAGAGCCCCCACGAGCGTGCGGCGAAGATTCTCGAGTGCCTGCGACGATGTCGTCGTGGCGCCACGGTCGGCCTCGAATCGCATGGCGTGAGTGGCGCGGAGAATTCTCAGCCCACTCGAGAGCAAACCACCCTCGACTTCGGGATCACCACGGGTGGCCGACGGTTCGTCCAAGGAGCGAGCTACCGCAGTTTCGGCAGTGGCGAAGCGGAAGTGGGCCGACCGAGAGTAACTCGAAATTTTCTTGTCGTCGGCATCTTCGTGGAAGCAGTACTTGAGGACCTCGTCGACGTAGCGCGCGAGCGCCGTGAAGAGGGCGGCTTCGGCCTGGCGGACGCCGTGGGCGGGTGAGGACGGCCACACGAGGTACGTAGCGGCAGAAATGATCGCCCCCAATACGACGTCGATGAGGCGGTCGAGGGCGGTGCCCACTGAATTGGTGGTACTGATCGAGAGCATTATTAAAACCAGCGACGTCACGAGCCCAATGGAGACGGAGAAACTGGCGGGCCACGTGGTGTACGCCAGCGCCGCGACGACGCCGACGAGAATCGTGCTCAGAGCGTAGGAGGGATGTAACTCACTGACCAGGACCGCGGCCAGCGAGGCGCCCACCATCGTGCCCACGACACGCCCCACGCCGCGACGTAGGAGGGTGCTGTAATCCGGCTTCAGAATCACCGCGACGGCGAACGCCACCCAGTAGCCGCGTGGCAAGTTCAACCAGTGGGCCAATCCCGTGGCCGCTAGGACGGCTACGACGAGACGAACCGCGTGGCGATACGCCGTGGAGTCGCGGCGAAGATTGTCGCGAAGGAGGTCCACGTTGTCGCGAAGGTGAGAGGGGCTCAGGCCGCCCCATCGAACGTCGAGGCGCCACGCGCCTCGATTGGCGTCGGACGCGTCGCGTTCGACCAAGTTGCCAATGGAACGCAACTGTCCACCGAGGGCTTCGAGGTGCGCCAGAATTTGGGCCATCAGGGTTTCGACGTCCGCGTCGAAACTACCGGTGTCGAGGCGCACGTGTATGTCGTCGATCAGCTGTCGCAGCTGCGTCGAACTCTCACGCCACGTGTTGGCGTGACGCGGTCGGCGAACCGTCAGCGCTAACTGGGAGACACCGTGGGCGACTGCGGCCAGAGCGTCTTCCACCTCGTGCACGAGCGAAGGGTCAATCTCCTCGAGACGGGTGCGCAGGCCCGCCAGGGTGGTGAAATCCAGACGTGCGCGACGGGCCTGGTCGACAATGGCGCGCAGGTCGCGGTCGTCGCTGCGCCCAAAGAGCGACAGGGGTGAGAGCACCCGCTGGGCCGCGTCGATATTCGTGAGCACCCCGAAGGCGGACTGCTCGGCCGGAGTAGTTGCGTACTCCGAGAGATTGGTGAGCGCGGTAGCTACCATGGCCCGCTGGAAGCGCAACGTGGGAGGGAGGCGCAAAATCAGTAACGCGGCCACTTCGACGATGGCGCCCAACGTGACGAGTAAGCCCAGGTGAACGGCCGTGAGAGCCGAACCCGAGAATCGGCCCAGTACTAAGTAGGCCACGATGGCCTGGGTTCCCAGCACCGCTTGAGTCTGGCCGAAGACGACCGCCATGCCGGCCGCGAAACACCACGGCACGAGCAACACGGCGTGTAGCCAGGGGTGCGCTCCGGTCATTGTGCCGAAGAACACCGAGAGACCCAGGCCCACTGCGTCAAGGATGGCCAAACGAAGCGGTAGTTTCGGCGCACCCACCAGGGACACGATGGCAATCAGATTGGCGCCCACCGCCATCGTAATTGCGGCCCGCGGGTTGTGAAGTGCCAGCCCCGTGGCGAAGACGGCGATCACCGGCACCGCCGTGATGAGGCCACGCACGGGAGCGAACGAACGCAGGTTGACGTCGAAGGCGCTCTGGAGGGCGCGGCGAGTATTACCCACGGCGACCATTCACCGAAGGCGGCGGCGAACTGGGGGTAATCTCACACCTCGATGGACCCTGAGAGGGCGTCCGAGTGCCCCGACATCGGATCGACAATCTCGAGAGCCAAGAGGGGGGCGGCGGCCTTCGAGATGCATTCTTGGTACTCGAACTCTGGTTGGGAGTCGGCCACTACGCCCCCGCCGGCTTGCACGATCGCCACGCCGTCACGAAGCGACACGGTACGAATCGTGATGGCGAAGTCGGCGTCACCTCGCAATGAGAAGTATCCGAGGGCGCCACCGTAGGGTCCCCTGCGCACGGGTTCGAATTCGTCAATGATCTGCATGGCGCGCACCTTGGGAGCTCCGCTCAAGGTGCCCGCGGGAAAGAGCGCGTCGAAGGCGTCGAAGGCGTCGAGTCCCTCGCGTAGTTGTCCCGTCACTTGTGAGACGAGATGCATGAGATGGCTGAAGCGCTCGACGTGCGCGAGCCGTTCTACGCGCACGGTGCCGGGTACCGACACCCGTCCCACGTCATTGCGTCCGAGGTCGACCAACATGACGTGTTCGGCGATTTCCTTTTCGTCGCGTAGGATTTCCGCCTCGAGGGCCGCGTCGTCGTCGTCGGTGGCGCCGCGCGGGCGAGTCCCGGCGATAGGTCGGGTGGTGACTTCTCCCTGTTCGACGCGTACCAGCATCTCGGGAGAGGCGCCCACGATCTGGCTCTCGCCGGTGTCGACCAGGTACATGTAGGGAGAAGGGTTGAGCGCTCGCAACACCCGGTACAAGGTGAGGGGGCTCACGCCCGTGGGGCGGGTGAACTGCTGAGAGGGGACCACCTGGAAGATATCGCCGGCGTAGATGTATTCGCGCGCGCGAGCTACCACGTTCGAGTAACTCTCGAGAGTGAAGTTCGACAAGCTCGCCGCCAACGCGCGCACGTCGATGTTCGCACGCTGCGTCGGTGCGGTGGCCACCAGTTTCTCGATTGCCGGATCGCCGATCGGCGCCGGGGCGAGTAGGGTGTCGACGATCGAATCCAGCCGGTGGATCGCTACGTCGTAGGTATCGCGGGTCGACTCCTCGTCGGCCATTGTCGCGAGCACGACAACCGTGGTGGAATGGCGCAAGTGATCGCAAATGAGCACGCTGCCGGGAAAGGAGAAATCGACATCGGGCCAGGGGTGGGGGTCGTCGCGGCGCGGGAGATTCTCGAGACGGCGCACGTAGTCGTACGTCACGAAGCCTACGGCGCCTCCAAAAAATGCGGGTAGGTCGGCGGGAGCGTACGTGTGATAGGTACTCAGGACCGCGCGCAGCGTCGCCAGGGCGCCGTCGGGACTGACGGCGTCGCGGCGACCCTCGAGCACCGTATCGCGGCCGTAGGCGTGCAGGCGCCAGAGGCGGTCGAGCCCGATGAAGGAATAGCGCCCCGTGTCGTCGCCGAGCGCGGCGCTCTCGAGCAGACAGAAGGCCCGTCCGTCGGCGAATCGCTGGTAGATCGAGACGGGCGTGTCGCGGTCCAACTGGAGCGTCTCGGTCACGGCAATGGTGTTGAAGCCTTTGCGCACGAGGTCGTCGAAGTCGGAAAAGGTAAGCGCCACGTAGTTAGGTTAGTAAGGCCCACCACGTAGGATGCGTGTATGTCGAGTGCGCCGCACCTGCTGGTCATAGATAATTACGATTCATTCGTGTACAACCTCGTGCAATACGTGGGCGAACTCGGGGCGAGCGTCGAGGTCGTACGCAACGACAAGATTGGGGCCGCCGAGGTAGACCCCTCGCACTTTGACGGCGTGCTCGTGTCGCCCGGACCCGGGCACCCTCGCTCGGCGGGCAATTGTCTCGAGATCATTCGTCACTGCGGCGAGTCCAACTTGCCAATGCTCGGCATCTGTTTAGGGCACCAGGCCCTCGGCGAGGCCTACGGGGCCGATATCGTGCCGGCGCCAGAACTCCTGCACGGTCGTTCGAGCATCGTGAACCACCACGGCACCGGAGTCTTCGCCGGACTGCCCGAGCCAATGATCGCTGGGCGTTATCACTCCTTGGTGGTCGAGTCGACCACACTGCCGGCGTGTTTCGAAGTGACCGCCACCAGCGGCGCCCTGATCATGGGTATGCGTCACGTGAGCGCACCGCTCGAAGGGGTCCAGTTCCATCCGGAGTCGGTCCTGACCCAGCACGGTTACCGGCTGCTGGCCAATTGGTTGAGGCGTTGCGGTTCTGACGTGGCCGTTGCTCGCGCTGAGGTACTCGTCGAGGTCAGTGAATCAATTCGACGTTCGCTGCCCGAGCCTGCGCCCGCGCGCTAGAAACTCTCGCCGACGCCGACGCGGCGTTCCACGACCCCGCCGGCGTCGCGAGTAACGACGTAGGCCGCGGGCCCAATGAACGCCGCGATGTTCGAATCAGCCACGACTCGAGTTGCGTCGGTGCCCTCGTACCAAATGCCGACGTGGTCGTCAGTGGCGTAGGCGATCTCGGGCAGAGTGCCGTCCGCCACCAACTGTTGCAGCAGCGGTCGGCGCGGGAGCTCGGAGTCGTAGTGCACGCCATTCGCGTAGGGGAGCAGCGCCACTCCGTTGGTGACGGATCGGAGTTCTGGACCGTAGGAATCGGTCGGGCCACCCACGTGCCAGCACAGGCTGCCGGCCGAGACGCCACCGAGAATGACGCCACGTTCCCACGCGGCGCGCATCGCTTCGTCAACCCCGTGGAGGCGCCACAGCGCCAGAAGATTGGCGACGGACCCGCCCCCCACCCACACCAGGTCGCTCGAGGTCAGTCGTTCTTCGGGGCTGGCTGAGGGCTGGGGAAATAGCTTGAGTTCGGTGACGTCACAGCCCGCCGCGCTGAAGGCCTCGTAACCCACTGCGTACGACGAGAGATCATCTCCGATTGCGGTCTCCAGCAGACAGACTCGTGGACGCGTCGAACCGGTCAAGGTCAGCGCTTCGAGAAGCATCGCACCCAGTCGCACGCTGCGCTGGACAGGACCGGCCACGTAGCCGCCCGACGTCGCAAGAATGCGTCGCGTGACCAAGATTTACTTGTCGTGCAGGTGCGAGGAGAAGAATTCGAGGGTTCGCTGGTGCGCGTCGGCCGCGGCCGTCGCGTTAAATACTCCCGGCCGTGCGTCACAGTGAAATCCGTGCTCGGCGTCGGCGTAGCGGATCACTTGGGTGTCAAATGTCGTGGCGGCAACAGCCGCGCGAAGGGCCTCGACCTGCTCGACGGGAATTCCCTTATCCAGGTCGCCGTAGAGGCCGATCCAGTCAGCGCGCAGACGTGGGGCCAATTCTAAGAGAGGTGGAAAGCCGAACCGTCCCGCTTCAATACCGCCGCCGTAGAAACTGGCCGCAGCGCCGACCATGCCGGTGGTCGCGGCGTAGAAAGAGACCGTTCCGCCCATGCAATATCCCACGATGCCGATTGAAGAGGCCGGGTAGCCGGCTTCGCCGAGGAATTCCGCGGCGGCACCCAGGTCGCTGCCAAGACCGTCGGCATTGAGTTCAGACATCATTGACATCGCTTCGGGGAAGTTGTCGTAGGGCACTTCGGGTGATCCAACCCGGTGAAATAATTCCGGCGCCACGGCGTAGTACCCCGCGGCACCAAAACGGTCGGTGACCTCGCGAATGTGGTCATTCACACCGAATGCTTCTTGGACCACGATCACCGCACGCGGATTGGAAGGATTGCCGGCGACGTCTAAGGGCACTTCGCGAAAAATCTGTCGAGTGGTCATTGAAAATTGGGTCCTTCGCTACGAGTTCGTTTCAGTTCATAAAAGCCGGGGGTGCTGGCGACAGCGATGACGCCATCAAACAATGTACCGGCGGCTTCGCCTTTGGGTGCGGGAGTGACGACGGGTCCGAAGAAGGCAACGTCACCCACGTGGACGACGGGGGTGCCCACGTCGAAGCCGACCGGGTCCATTCCGGCGAAGTGACTCTTGCGGAGATCTTCGTCGTATTCGTCGCTGACGGCGGCGTCCAACAGCGACTCATCGAGTCCGGTGTCAGCGAGAGCGCCTTGCGTGGTTGCCAACAGACTGTCACGTTCTCCTTGGACGTGAAAGCGTTGCCCGAAAGCGTTGTAGAACCGCTCGAGATTCTCGCTCCCGTAGCGCTGCTCGATGGCGATCATCACGCGCACCGGGCCCCAGGCCTGGTTCATCATCTCGACGTATTCTTCGGGCATCTCTCGTCCGTCGTTCAAGACGGCGAGGCTCATCGTGTGAAAATGCACCTCCACGTCGCGAACCTTTTGGGTCTCGAGCAGCCATCGCGACGTGATCCAGGCCCAGGGGCAAATGGGGTCCACCCAGAGGTCGACGACTTGAGTCACGATGCGTCCTTTCGAATGGCGAAGGCCGCCAACACGCAAGTCACGGCGTTGGTGACGGCGACGGTGGTGGGCAGGTCCAACATCTCGTCGATGCCGTGAGCGTTGGAGTCGGGTCCCAATACGCCGGTGGCGACGAATTGAACTCCCGGGTACCGCTTGCCCAGTGACGCCAGGAAGGGAATGGTGCCTCCCTCGCCCGTGTAGCCCGCGGCCCGGGCAAACGCGCTCTGGGACGCATCATCGAGAGCCGACGCCAGCCAGGGTGCCAGGGGCGGGGTGAACCAACCGTCGGCCGCGTGTCCGTGCACCGTGACGCGTGCGCCGTGAGGGACGTCGGTGGTGAGGACGCGCTCCACGGCGTCGAGGGCGCGTTGCGCGTCGACGTTGGGTGCAAGTCGAAATGACAACGACGCAGTAGTGGACGGGCGCAATACGTTGCCGGCCACTTCGGGTGCGGGGATGCCGCTCATGCCGACAACCGACAGCATCGGGCGCCAAGTCTGATTGAGGATTCTCTCGGCGACGTCATCTCCCATGAGGGACAGGCCGGGCACGATGGGCAGTCCCTCGGTGACCCCGTCTCCGAATTCCTTGGCGACGTCGGCGGCGGCTCGGCGCGCCCCATCGGGAATGGGACCGTGCAACTCGTCGAGCAGAATCGTTCCGGTCCGGGCATCCTCGAGGCGGTCAATCAGTTGGCGCAGGATGCGAAATGAGGAGGGCACGATGCCGCTGGCCGTGCCACTGTGCTGACCGCGCGTGAGCACTTCCACGGTCACCTCCACGCTGGCGAGTCCCCGCAACGACGTCGTTACCCACAAGCGGTCGTACGTCAACGCGCCTGAGTCGAGGCAGATCATGAGCTCCACGCGCCCGAGCTGATCGGTCAAATGGTCGAGATAGGCGTCGAGATCAGGACTCCCGCTCTCTTCGCTGGCTTCGATCAGCACCACGCAGCGACTGTGCGGAGTTCCCTCGGCCACCAATTGTTCCAGGGCGAGCAACGCGGAAAAGGTCGCATAGCCGTCGTCGGCGACTCCGCGCGCGAAGAGTCGGTTGCCGCGACGAATTGGCGCGTACGGCGCTAGCCCCTCGGACCAGTCACCTAACGGCGGCTGTTTGTCCAGGTGGCCGTAGAGAACGACCGTCGCTTCATCGTCGTTGGTCGCCTCGACCGTCACCAACAGAACGGGGGTGCGACCTTCGAGGCGCACCACGTCCACGCGGAAGTCACCCAGAGACCGCTCACGCGCCCACTGCGCCAGGAGATTGAGGGCGGCGTCGATGTGGCCGTTGGTCACCCACTGGTCGTCAAAGGCGGGGGAGAGGCACTCCAGGGTGGCGTAGGTCGTCAGGGTCGACAGGGCGTCGCGTTCGAAGTCGTGAAGAGAGAGAGGCACGCAGCGAGGCTACTGGCTGTTGCGTTCAAAATGAACGGCCCGCCAGCAGTACCACGAGACGTCGGATCGGACGCCGATGAAGTGCTCGCCACGCTCGCGCAACTCCTTCTCAGTGATCATCTCGTCAAGACCGTGTAGGAGACTCCACCCGTAGCGAACGCCGAAATCACCCACGGGCCACACGTCGCGGCGGCCGAGCGTGTGCATGAGGTACATGTGGGTGGTCCAGGGTCCGACTCCGTGTACCGCAGTGACTTGGGTGACTATCTGAGCATCAGTCATTCGACCGTGACGAGCGAGATTCACTCGTCCATCGCGCGCGTGTTCCGCGA
This sequence comes from Acidimicrobiaceae bacterium, assembly GCA_003136415.1. Lineage (GTDB taxonomy): Bacteria > Actinomycetota > Acidimicrobiia > Acidimicrobiales > RAAP-2 > RAAP-2. The sequence continues at coordinate 35,759 of PLEI01000047.1, forward strand.
GGTCGATCATGGCGGCGGCCTTGGTGCGAGAGAGGCCGGCTGCGCGCAGTGTCGCGGGACCGGCTCCTAGCACCGAATCGATCGTCACCTCGCCCCCGCAGGCGGCGATGACGCGGGCGTGAATGGTGGTGGCGGCGGCCGTTGCCAGTAATTGCGACGTGATGGATCCGATCAGCGAAGCGAAGCGGTCGTCCACGGGCGCCGAACGACGGCCCGGCGGGGGACCGGCAGCTTTCACGACGACGCGAAAGGCTCGGTCGCGTCGAACGATCTCGGTGGCGATGTCAGTGCGCGAGGTCATCCTTGAACTATGGCAGAAGGCTCTGACTCTCGGTCGAGGCCACGCTCTCGGGTATCACTACGCCTTCTGGCACCTTGCGCGCCTCGCGGACCACCGTCGAAAGGAGGGTGTGAATCGCGCGTACTGGTGCGGCCGGGAAACCGAAGCGACGTCGCACCAGGCAAACTCGACGCTGAGCGATACCTTCGATGGGCACCGCGCAGAATTTGGACCGCAAGTGGGTCGACAGCATGGTTGATGGCAGGATGGACGGGCCGTGACCGTCGAAGGTCAGCGACGCGATTGTTCGCAAGCCGTCGAGTTCGATCAGGGGTCGCAACGTGATTCCCTGCGCGTGCGAGGCGTCGTCAATTTCGCGGCGAATTGGCGTGCCCGGAAAGGGGAGAAGAATCTCGTAGGGCTCGATGTCGGCAAAGGTGACCGATGAACGCTCGGCCAACGGATGAGTGCGCTCGGCGATCAGGACCAGATCCTCACTGTAGAGATCGACCTCGGAGAGCTCGGGCGCGGCCACCGGCCAGGCCAGTACCGCCAGATCGAGTACGCCCGATACCAATTGGGGCTCGATCACCGAGTTGGTCCCCTCGGTGATGCGAAGAGAGATATGCGGGTACAGTTCTCGCTGGGCCTGGAGGAGTAGTGGAACAATCCAGCGCCCGGCCGTTCCGATCATTCCGAGCGACACGCGCCCGCGAATGTCCGCGATGAGTTCCGATACGTCAGAAGCGATAGCGCTCACCTCACCCAGTATGCGTCGGGCCCGCTCAACCACGACCGAACCAGACTCGGTCAAGGCGCCCGAGGCGCGGTCAATCAACTCCGAACCAAGTTCGGCTTCGAGGCGCGCGATACGGTTGGAGATGTTGGATTGCACGGTACCCAGTGCTTCCGCAGCGCTCGAAAAAGTTCCGTGTTCGGCGATTCCCACCAGGGCTTCAAGTTGTCGTATCTCCATGTATCAAGTATACAGATGAGAACTATTCAAAGTATGCGCTTGATTGATACCCCGGTAATCGCCATACTGGTATCAGCCTGCTTTACCCAACCCCCCCAGGGTGAGGCAGAGGTTTTGCAAAAGGGCCATCCACCCCCCCGGATGGCCCTTTTGTGCTGTACGGGCAGCTTTTGACGAGCCGAAGGGTTGTTAGCGTGGTTTCAATGAACGTGCGACTCTCCTGGCGTACTCGTGTCGCCATCTGGGGTGTGGCTGCGGTGAATGCCCTCTCGCGGCGCTTGGGACGCGGAGCGGGGACGGTAGCTGGGGGACGAGTGGGTCTCTTTCTTGATCCCGGACTATTGAAGAAGCTTTCCCGGGGGCGAACGATCATTCTTGTCTCCGGGACCAATGGCAAAACCACCACGTCGGCCATGACGCGCACGGGGTGGGGCGGCGACGTAGCGGGGAATATCACGGGCGCGAATATGCCGGAAGGTCACGTGGCGGCGCTGTGTGCTTCGAGCGCACCGCGCGCGGTGCTCGAGACGGACGAGGCGTGGCTGGCCACGGTGGTTCAGGCGACGTCGCCGGCGGTGGTGGTGCTACTCAATCTCTCACGCGATCAACTCGACCGCGCCAACGAAGTGCGTCAGATGGCGCAGCGTTGGCGTGAATGTGTCGACCGTGACTCGTTCGCTGGCGTGGTGGTGGCCAATGCCGCCGATCCCCTGGTCGTGTTCGCGTCCGAGACCGCGCGAAACATTCGTTGGGTGGACGTACCCACTACGTGGCGCGGCGACGCGGCGTCGTGCCCACACTGCACTCGGGCCATTGTCTTTGAGGCTACGTCGTGGTCGTGTCCGTGCGGTTTCGTCAAACCCATCGAGGTGACGGCGATCCTTTCGAACGTTCTCGAGCTCGGGGGGCGTTCCTATTCCCTTGATCTCGCGTTACCCGGAGCATTCAACGAGGTGAACGCCTCTCTCGCGCTCACCTCGTTGGCCGAGCTGGATATCGGTGTCGAAGAGGCGCTCATCCGCATCCGGACGCTGACGACCGTGCAAGGTCGCTACGGGCTGCGACGCTACGGCGCACGGACAATGCGACTACTGCTGGCGAAGAATCCGGCGGGCACCGCTGCGCTGCTCGAATCACTCGAGCCCGGCGACGACGTATGGGTGGCGATCAATGCCCAGATTGCCGACGGGAAGGATCCCTCGTGGCTCTACGATGTTCCCTTTGAGTTGCTGGCGGGACGCCACGTGAGCTGCCTGGGGGAGCGCCGCCTGGATTTGGCGACACGCCTCACTTACGTCGACGTGCCCTGTGACGTGATTGATGATCCTGATGCGCTGCGCGAAGGGGGCGGCGACGTCACGTTGGTCGCGAACTACACCGCCTTTCGCGAATGGATGGCGAGGACGGCGCCGTGTTGACCCTGGCCGTGCTCTACCCGGACCTCCTGGGAACCTACGGTGACGGTGGCAACGCCACCGTCCTGAGTGCGCGCGCGAGGGCGCGAGGACTCGACGTGGACGTCGTCGAGGTGACCATCGGCTCTTCGCTACCACCGGCGTCGCTGTATCTGCTGGGCGGGGGCGAAGATGGCCCCCAGCGTTTGGCCTGTGACCTCTTGGCCGAGGGCGGCTTCGTCGATCGGGTGGGCGAGGGGGCTCACGTCTTCGCGGTGTGTGCCGGATTGCAGATACTAGGGACGGCCTTCAGCATTGAGGGTGATGCGTCCTATCCCGGACTCGGGCTCGTCGATGCCGTGACGACGCGGGGAACGTCGCGCTCCGTCGGTGACGTGGCCACGTTGGTCGAGGGACGAATGTTGGTGGGCTTCGAGAATCACGGGGGAGTCACCGTGCTGGGTCCCGGCCTCGAGGCTCTGGGCGACGTTCTCGTGGGTCGAGGTAATGACGGACGCGTTGACGGCTACCGTGCGTCGCGTCTGTGGGCGACCTACGCACACGGACCGGTGCTCGCCCAAAATCCGTGGTTGGCCGACGAAATTCTGGGCGCCCTCATCGGACGCGAACTCGCGCCGTGGCCCAGCGTGGCGGATCGACTCTACGCCGAGCGTTGCGCGACGCTTAGTATTCGTCGCCCGGCCGCTGCCCGTACTGGGGATCGCCACTGACGCTGCGGCCAAGTTCGGCGACGGCCTCTTCGATTCGTGCTCCAAAGCGGCGAATGTTCTCGCCGTCCTCGGCGCGCAGAGGCTCACCAAAGGTGACGGTGACGGGATGACGGCGCTGTGAGCGACCCCGCGTGTACTGGGGCGCCTTGGCGTACTTGGGCCCGCGCAGGAAGCCGGCTTCGTGAATATAGATGGGGACGACGGCCGCCTGGGAGCGTTCGGCGAGGTACGCCGCCCCCCCTTTGAATTCCTGCAGATTTCCGTCGGGACTGCGTCCACCCTCGGGATAGAGCAGCAGGTTCCAGTGATCCTCAACAAGCTCGAGCGCGAGTTGAGAACTGCGGCGATTGATCTTGTGGCGGTCGATGGGAATTGCGTTGAAGACCAGCACGGTACGAAACGCTTTGAAGGTCTGCATGAAGAAATTGTCCATCGCGGCCGCGACGATCGTGCGTCGACGGAGGCGAGGTGGCAAGGCGCTCAGTAGCACCGGGGTGTCCAGATGGCTGTTGTGGTTCGCCACGAAAATATAGGGTCCTCGTCCGTCGAGACGGTCAATGCCGTCCACCGTGAGCGTGGACATTCTGCGAATCACGGGCGTGATGTAGTAGGTCCAATAGAGGTTGCGCACGAATCTCGCGACGTACCCGCGGCCCCATTTGGTGGGAAAGTCCAGACCCAACTGCGTCACGGATTATCGGCGGTTCGTCTTCTTGGGGGTGTAACGCTTGGAGGGCGCCGGAGTGCGCGCCGTTGCAGTCGACGGCGAGGACTTCGACGTCCGTGACGTCTTCGTTCGGGTGCCGCGATTGGCGCGGCGCTGCTGGGCCATCTCGCGCGCCTTGATATTGGAACCGCTGAAGGTGGGGTCACCGTAGCGCTGGAGACGAAAAGCCCGCACGGCTAACCAACCGCCGAGGAACATAAAAATGATACCGGCTGTCCCGCCCAAGAAACCAAGAAGAAGGGCAGCCACGATGGCGCCCGGACGGTTGCGACGGTACGCGAAGAGTGCGAGTGCGGTACCCATCACCACCATGACAATGATCAAGAGGATCAATCCGGACTTCTGCGTAGTTTGTATGCCGTGACACAGCTTGCCGATGAGATGGAAACTCTTGGGACAGACGTTGGCGCTAATGGGCTTGACGGTCACGGGCTTCGTCGTGGTCTTGCCAAGTTGGGAGAGGTAAACAATCGTCAAAAGCAGACTCGCGGCGGCGCCGCCCAAGCTGAACTTGCGCTCCAGCGGGTCCAGCCCCATCACCATCTCTCTAGTGGCGGCGGAGGACCGGGGTCTGCGGCCAAATCGTCGAGGCTTCTCGTTCGGGACGCTGGAGTCGTTGTCGGGCACGATGTCAAGGCTACAACTCGGCGCAAAACTGCTCGGAAGCAAAGAAGATAGGCTGTGGCGTCCGGGCGCTTAGCTCAGTTGGTTAGAGCGCAGCCTTCACACGGCTGAGGTCGAGGGTTCGAGTCCCCCAGCGCCCACCCTGGTCAGAACCTAGAAATAGGTTTTGACCGACGTCGATGGTGAGGCACCCCCTCGTGAACTCGTCGATGATGTTGAGCAGCTTCACGGTGCGCAGGTCGCTCGTCTGATCGAACTGGAAGTCCATGGCCCAGATGACGTTCGGTGCAATGGGGCGCATGGCGCCGACGACTACACCGACGCCGGTCAGACGCTTCTTCTTCTTCTTGCGATAGGGCACTTTCAGGCCCTCGTCGCGCCACAGGCGCTGGACCTTCTTGTGGTTCACGTGCCAGCCGGCGTCCCTGAGGGCGTCGTGGCCACGTCGCCAGCCCCAGCGCGGGTGGCGCTTGGCCCTGACCCCGAATAGTGGACCTCGTTTATGCGAGTGTGGCTGTGATCTACCTGGAGGTAGTCATGCCCTATCGATATTCGACCGAACTTCGAGTTCGGATCTGTCAACGAATGCTCGCCGGCGAGAAAGTGGCGGATTTGGCGAGCGAGTTCCATATTTCTCCGGGAACGCTTCATCGCTGGAAGAAGCAGGCTCTCATTGACAACGACCTTTTGTCGGGAGTGAAGAGTTTCGACAGCGACGAACTGGCGAAGGCACGTCGCACGATCAAGGTTCTCGAGGACGAACTCGAACTCGTCAAAGCTGCCGCGGCCTTGTTCTATGGAGAGGTGCCGATCAGCCCAAAAGGAGGTTCCAGGTTGCTCAATCCCTGAGCAGCCTGGGTTACACCGAACGGCGTCGTGTCGGGTCGTTGGTCTGGAGCGCTCCACGTACTACGACAACAAGCATCGCGTGCCGAGCAATCAAGCAATCCGTCGTCTGCCCTTAAGTGACGTGATGGGCGAAGTGCACGCCAACTCGCGAGGCACCAACGGGCGCCTTCGCGTCAAGGCAGCTCTCCGGATCGAGCACGGGCTCATCGTCAACCAGAAGCTCGTTCAGCGAATCATGCGCGACCTCGATATCCACGGTCTTCCCCAGTGCAAAGGAGTCACTCGCAATCTCGCCGACGTGGCCACCCACGACGACCTGGTGAATCGCAACTTCGTGGCTGATCGGCCCAATGCCTCGTGGCTGACGGACATCACCGAACACCCGTCACCTTGGATTCCAGCAGTCGTTGCAACACCAACTGGCTAACTGGTCTCTTGTAGAGCAAAGTCGTGGGCTGGGCGATCGATCGACGCTGCGAGTCGATACTGGTGAACGACGCGTTGTCAATGGCGGCGCGCACGAGAATCACGTCTCCCTCGACGGTCATTCACTCCGATCACGGCAGTCAGTTCACGTCGTGGGCCTTCTCCCAGAACGTCCGGCGTTACGGACTACTGGATTCGATGGGCACCGTTGGTGATTGCTACGACAATTCGCCAACGGAATCATTCTGGGGCTCAATGCAGATCGAACTGCTCAACCGACAGCGCTGGACGACCGTCGTCGAATTGTCCGTGGCGATGGCCGACTACACCGAGAACTTCTTCAACCTCAGCCGACGCCACAGTTCACTCAGCTATTTCACACCAGAAGAATTCGAGAATCCACAATTGAGTGAAACCCAAGCCTCACTCGCATAAACGCGGTCCAAAAAATGGGGACAAGGTCAACTGCCAATGAGAGTCGTTGCTAATCTTGCTTCTTCCATAGTTCCTTGAACTCGACCGGTGTCAGTTGGCAGAGAGAACGGTGGAGTCGCCGTGAACTTCAAGGCAATTGAGAGCATTGCCATGCCAATAGCGGAGTCGAGGGTGCAGACGTACTAGGTCGCGACATGAGCCGAGTTGCAAATCCAACTCCGTAGCCGAGACCAGAAAACCGCACAAGGGAACGTCGAGGTCGACGAAATGACGTCGTCTACTTGCCGTCGCCACTGACGACCGTGGCGTCCGAGCCGGGAAAGTAGAGATCCTGCCTCTCACTGTCATCCCACTGGACCATGTAAGGCGGTTCACCGTTGTCATGGCGGACCTCGAGCACAACGCAGTGGCGATCGGGCTTACCCATCCGATGTCCAGTTACTACGATTCGGTCACCAATCTTTGCAAACATGGTAACCCCTCCCTACGGTCTTGTCACTCCTTGTCTACACCGCAGCTGGAGTTGGTGATAGGGACTGAAGTCACAGAAACGTAAGCCGATCTCTGTCGATCTCGACCGCTGAAGCCTTGCGGCAGAAGCACGTGGTACACGGCCTTCGAAATCATCAAGACCGCTTGTGAGCCTCACATGGGCTCGTGGCGTGACTGCCAACTCGCAATTCATGCGAGCGGCCACCTGGTCCAGGATTGGTAGTGCGAAGAGGATTCCTCTCGTCTGAATATTGTCAAATCGAAGACCTCGAATGCTTCCAGATCCCGAAGTGTGGACACCAACTCTTCAAACGGCGGCAACCCTTGTGCGTGGCGTGAGATTGACAAGGTCAGGTGCGGGACGAACGCCCTTTCGGCATCGATGTCGATGGCGCGTGAGAAAACATCGAGAACTCTCCGGTGAAGTTCGACGAGGCCGGAACTCTCAACGGATAGATAGAGGACTTGGTCACCGAAGGTTCCAGGTTGGTCGATCTTCACCCTGGACGGCGCAACCTGCTCCGCCACGATTCGGACCCGCGATATCCATTTCAAGTCGGGCGTCAGACCGTTAGGACTCTTCACTGTTATGTGTGGCACGGGCCAATGGTCACCCAATTGACGCATAACGGTTGCGATGCGAATGCGCTCTTCGTCCCGGGGGCTCGATCCCAATGAAGTACCTAGGCATGGTGGACTCATCGTCCCATGAATGCGCGAACTGTGACTGACACCCTGGTGTGCCACTCGCGACCGGGGTCGCGTCTTCTACGTACCGTGGGGAGGTACCGGCTGCAACTGCAGATCAGTGTTGATGGATCGGGGAACTTGAAGATACGATGCTCGCTTGTCCCACTGGCTTCGACGCAGGAAGTTCACGGCGAACTATTACTGCGAAGCCATGTTCGTGAGAAGGAGATGGACTTGTCCTGGGGCTGGCGAGCTGGCTTAAGGCCCGTGAACCGGAGGGGCCGGCACGTGTTGCGGAGCGGCATCATGAGACGACAAGGAGGAGGTGAACGCATTTGCTTTTGCTTGCAATCCTGCTGGGCCCGACCTACGATGCAATTGAAGAATCTGGGAAGACTCTTCGGGAGGCACCTTGACAAATGAAACCTGAAGATATCTAGTCCCGAGAGCGGAACACGAAGGTTTGTACGGAGGAATTCCGGCAGGCCCAGGCATATCGATGGCAAGAGGCTCGAAGTTGAGAGTTGCAACGGACGAGAGGCACGTATGCCTCCCTGGGAGCCATTTCCCTAGTGGTCTGTTTCGGGAGTACAAGTTAAGTAAAGCGCCGGATCCCCGTTTACTTGTGGGACCGGCGCTTTCGTCGACAACGGCAGCGCTGGTCAATGCGAAACTTGACACGATGGGTTCGTCGTCCCTCCGGTGCTCTGATGCGAGAACGCCGATGGCGACAAGTGCGCTGGAGATTTCGCGCCAATGTTGGCGTAGGTCTTGTTGGTGATCTGCCATTGACCATAGGTGCACGCCACGGAGAATTTTTCAGCGAAGTCGCACCCGAAATAGTCGGTCTCGAGCGAGACGACCGCCCGGGCGTCTTCCGAGAGACCACTCGAGCGAACGGGGGACTGGTGGGCGGGCCCAGCAACGCCGGGGTTGGCGCCGGCCCACGAGATGAATTCGCTGAGAGGGCCATTCTCGCTGTCGTCGTCAATGTGCTCGGCCATCCGCGCGTTTCGATGAATTGCGTTCTGGAACGTGGCGACGTTCCCGCTGAATCCACTAATGCAGAGCTGCACGAGGGACCTCACATCCTCAAGATCCCGGATCGTGCTTCCCCTCCATGCCTCTATGCCTCGAAGCAGTCCGATTGACAGATGCTCACAGCGGCGCCGTGCGACGCACGTGAGATCGCCGATGGGCTCCTCTCCCCGGTCACGACTCTCGGTCGATCCACTGCGGTTAGTTATTCTTGTCCAATGAATAGGGTTGTTGGCGTTGGAGCGGCCGCCGTGGTCGTTGGTTACGCCTGGATCGAGGCGGGCATACAACCATTCAGTTTTCTCTCCTACGTTCTGGTGGGAATTCCCTCCCTGGCGATGCTCGGAACGTATTGTGCGCTTGGCGGATTGTCGCCGCGCCGTTCGGATATCGGTAACTACTACCGACGAAAAGCGGTGGGAGCATCGCTTCATTCGGTTGCTCCATGGCTGATTGTCCTGGCGGCTGGCGCGATTCTTGAATCAGTCGGACTCGCGCTCGGGGGTCGTTCGTCGAATGTTCCGACACTGAGCACGACGGTCGACCATCTACTCGTGGTGCGCTGGGGACGTTGGATCCTCTGCGTGACGTGGTTGCTTGCCGGCGCGGCGCCATTGCTTCGACTCTGGCGATTCCTCGGTCGCAGGGCGCCTTGATATGTTGGGGACCTTTCTCTGGAGTGCGCTCTTGGTGCTGTGCGCACTGATCGAGCTGAGCGCTCGGGTTCGCCCAAAGCGAATCTCAACCTTGTCTCGATCTGTTTCAATGCTCGCGACGAGGATTCCAGGCCGGACGCTGCTGGTCCTGTTGTGGGTGTTCGTAGGGCTTCACCTGTTCGCTCGTTACACGCTTCCCAATCACTGAAGATCTTCGGCCTCCCTGCGGCTCCATCCAGTACTGACCTTCCCCCCACTTGCCGGCCACCGTGGCCCTGCAAACGGGGTCAAGGACAGTCGGTCGGCGGGTTCTCGAGGGCTCGTCTCGGTGGTTCGCCTGTGACATGTGCTCCGACAGGAGGAGCGCGCGAAACGATTATCTGCGGCGAGGCTCCTCTCCGCTGCGCCGGTGAGACCCGGGGGACCGGCCCCTCGTAGCTCGGCTCGCAGCGGCGCGACCGCGCTCCACGGATAGAATCTCGCCCGACCCGTCCTCTGGCTAGCCTCGACAGCCGGGGGAGAAGTCGAGGCGCACGGGGGTGCGTCGGTAGAGTGGGCTGGACCGTCGTAGGAGGGGGGTTTATCCATCGTGAAGGTCCTCATTGCGGGAGGTGCCGGCTACATCGGCAGCACCATCGCCTCGGCGTGCCTCGACGCGGGCGTCACGCCGGTCATCGTCGACAACCTGGCGACCGGACGTCGCGAGTTCACGAGGGACCGGATCTTTTACGAGGGCGGCATCGAGAACGGTGACCTGATCGACCGGGTGTTCCAGGAGCATCCGGAGATCAACGCGGTCGTGCTGTGCGCCGCGCTGATCAATGTCCCCGAGTCAGTGTCCGATCCCGTCGGGTACTACAGGGATAACGTGTCGAATAGCCTCAGTTTGGTGTCGCACCTGATCCGCCACGGCTGCACTCGGCTGGTCTTCAGCTCATCGGCCGCCGTCTACCGCACTGGGGACACGCCCGAGGTTGACGAGGACACCGTCATGGACCCGCTCAGCCCCTACGCTCGGACCAAGGTGGTCTGTGAGTGGATGTTCGAGGACGTCGCCAACGCCTCGCCCCTGGGGGTGCTCTCGCTGCGCTACTTCAACCCGATCGGCGCCGACCCGGAGTTGCGCACCGGGCTCCAGCTGCCACGCCCGAGCCACGCCCTCGGAAGGATGATCACCGCCATGGAAGAGGGCGTGCCTTTCGAGATCACCGGCACGGACTACTCCACGAGGGACGGCACCGGGGTGCGCGACTACATCCACGTCTGGGACCTGGCGGCGGCCCACCTGCTGGCCCTGGAGAAGTTCGACGAGATCCTCTCCTCTAACCGGCGACACGAGGTGATCAACCTCGGCACGGGACGGGGCACGACCGTGCGGGAACTGGTGGACGCGTTCAACGCCGTGGTCGACACCCCTCTCGCGGTCGTTGAGGCTCCCCGTCGGCCGGGGGACAGTGCCGGTGCGTACGCCAGCCGCGCCAAGGCCGAGCGATTGCTCGGGTGGACGGCCAGCCGGTCCGTGACCGACGGGATCCGTGATTCGCTGCGATGGGCGGCGCTCCGGAGCGACCTGCTGGGCCGGTAGCGCCCGAGCGTCCCCAGGGTAGGTGAGCGTCACCGACGGGGAGTTCCCCCGCGAAATCGTCCACTTTCTTCTCGTGACCCACGGAGTGTCACGCCGAGATCAAGGGCTCGCCAGTTCGCGCGTCCCTCTCCCTGGTCATAACCGGATGACCGGTTCCAGCTGCAGCAGCAACTCCGACTGCAGCGAGTACAGCGCTCGTCGTCGACGGGATGCTTTCGTTGTTTCCGGCCACCGGTCGAGGCTATTACTCCCCAGATCGTCTGGGAGCCACTTGCCCCGGAAGGGTTCCTTTACAAAGCCATGTCAGAGCGAGTGCCGCGATGAGCACGACGAGGAAGGGCCACGAACACGATGACCCGCGAAGTCCTGCCAGTGACACAACCTCGTCTTACGCTGTGGAGCGGTGAAACTACTCGGCTACCTCGGACTGCTCGCTGGATCCACAACGTCTCCGCATCCGACCCTGAAGGTCGAGGCGCCCGTTGCCAACCGAAATGAACCCGCTAGAGCGCGACGTCACCTCCTCAGAGGTCGGACGGTGCTATCAGGATAAAATCGCGTCTTCAACAAAGAATCAGAAGCAATTGATCACACGAATTAGGGTCGAAAGACCCTAATAGTTTCTTCCTTTGATCTTGCAAGTCTGGTGATATGTTCGACATACGGTGTAGGTAACGTCGGTGAGGGTGTTTCAGTTGAGGCTGAAAAGGGGGAAGCGAATGGGCAAGTTCGAACCACACGAGGTAGATCCAAAGCAGTATGAGGTGTCAAGGCGTCGCTTCCTGCGCAACGCTGGCATGGTGGCGGCATCGGTTCCGTTGCTCGGCGGAATGATGGAAGTGTTGACCGAGCGTGGAGCGGCGGCTCAGACGTTGCGCGACGAGTCCCACCCATTGTTCGCAAAACACCCCTCGTACAAGTTCACGTTCGTCAACCACGTCACCACCAACAGCTTCTTCACCCCGACCCAGTACGGGATGGCCGACGCAGCGACCCTCCTCGGCATCCCTAAGCCGCTGTGGACGGGCTCAACGACCTCGAGTGTGTCCCAGATGGTGACGGCGTTCGACCAGGCAATCGCCGCCGGGGTGAACGGCATCGCTGCGGCCTTGATCGACCCGGTCGCCTTCAACGCGCCAACCAACCACGCCCTCTCCAAGGGCATCCCGGTGATCTCCTATAACGCCGACGAGTCACGCAACAACCGACTGGCTTACGTCGGCCAGAACAACCTCACCGCCGGCGCGGCGGCAGCCGCGCGTATCGCCAAGGTGGTGCCGAAGGGCGGCCTGGTCGGCTTGGTGATCGCGACGCCGGGTTCGGGCAACATCCAGCCCCGGATCGACGGCGCCCTGCCGGTCCTCAGAGCGGCCGGTCTGCACACCGCGGTGGTGGCCGGCGGCGCCCTCGAGCCCGGCGAGATCACCG
>PLEI01000063.1 GCA_003136415.1 Acidimicrobiaceae bacterium
TCGACGCGATACTGGCGGCTTCACCTTTCACAACGCCTACGGCAACGCGGACTTCTCCGGCTCCGCCGACACGAGGTGAGCCGGTGTCGATCGTGCTTTCATCAAGGACCGCTTAGGAGCGTGGGTCAGAATCCATCACTAATGCGGGGGTAACTGGGAGAATTTATCCATGACCTCCTTGCTCGCAGATGATCGGCTTTTCGAGATGGAGGGCGAGTCATCGGTGGCGCCGTCGAGGGCGCCGGCCGGAGCAGCGAAGACCTTCCGTCCCACCTTCGGCAAATTCGGGACCCGATGGGGCGCGGCAAATAGGTGCGGGTTCACGTCGGGCCTTCGACACCAATCGAGTTACTTCATCAATCTCCAATGCAAGGTTGGGCCCTTGTCACGTCGGGCTGACGAGATCGTTATGCAACCTTCCACTGGCAGTTCAGTCCTTCGTGATCTTGAAGAATGAATCGGTCTGGGTTTCCTGGAGCCTCCGGAATACCCAGGCCGGTTCAATGCGCTTGAGGATGCGCGAGCGGTAGTTGCGGTCTTCATGGGGTCGGTCATTGTCAACAATGCGGGACAGACGACACTTTTCTCGCCCACTGATGTCGACGAATTCAGCCCCGCGCTCGGTGGCTAGAAATTAGGCGCGAGGTTGACGACGCTTCGATGCGTCCGCTAACGACGGTGGAATCCAACCGGCATCGCCGGGGTTGAGGTTGGTGCCCGGTGGCACGATTTCGTCGATGCGATCCAAGACCGACGCTTCGAGTCGAAGGTCGGCGGCATCAAGCTGTGATTCGAGTTGTTCCATCGTGCGTGGTCCAATGATCGCTGAGGTCACGGCGGGGTGTTCCAGCACGAAGGCCAACGCCAGGTGAATCAAACTGAGGTTGGACTCGTCGGCGAGTTTCGTGAGCTGGTTGACAACCTCGAGCTTCTTCTGGTTCTCAGGGATGGCGAGGTCATATCGCGCGGGGAGTCGCTCCGAGCGACGACTGGTGTTGGCTTTTCCTTCGCCGTAAATGCCCGAGAGCCAGCCGCCCGCGAGGGGGCTCCACGAGATGACGCCCATCCCATAACTCTGCGCCACCGGGAGAAGGTCGCGCTCGATTCCCCGCACGAGTATTGAATAGGGCGGCTGCTCAGTCGAGAAGCGCCCGAGTTGGCGGGTAAAGGAAACCCATTGAGCTTCGACGGTCATGTCGGCCGGGAAGGTTGATGAGCCGAAGTAGCGAATCTTGCCCGCGTGCACCAAGTCCGTGAGCGCACCGAGCGTTTCGTGAATGTCGGTTGACTCGTCGGGACGGTGAATTTGGTAGAGGTCAATGTAATCAGTCCCGAGTCGACGGAGACTGTTCTCTACTTCGGCGGTGATCCATCGACGTGAGTTGCCCTGGGCGTTGGGATCGTCTCCCATGGGGAAGTGGACTTTCGTCGCGAGTACGACGCGCGAGCGGTCGATCGAGGAGAGTGCCTTGCCGACAATGGTTTCGGATTCGCCCTGGGAGTAGACGTCGGCCGTGTCGATGAAGTTAATGCCTGCGTCGAGCGCGCGGTGAATGATGCGTACTGAATCATCGTGGTCCGGGTTGCCCCAATCGCCAAACATCATCGCGCCAAGGCACAGTGGGCTGACTTTTACTCCGGTACGACCAAGTGTTTTAAGGTCCATGAGCCCACCTTATTGCTGGCGTTGCCGACGGTGACACCCAGCGATTGGTCCAAGAGAACGAGAAGCCGTGTCCGATTACCCATCGTGCCTCAAATTGGTTGAAACTCGAAGAAAATTGGCTTTCAATGTTGTTGACTTTTCCCGAAATAAAGTCATCGCCGGAGATTGGTTGAGTCTCGCAGTTGATTCGACTCGAATTGAGTTCTTCGGCCGTGAGACTAGTAACGCCATTCGAAGATAGGCACGGCCTAGCGACATTGTCGTAGCGAGTTCGCATCTGAAAATTCCCTACTGGTGACGGAGGTTCGTCGGATCGACAGGTTTTTGGAATGGCTTCTATCGTTGCTTTCCGACCCCAGACTCGTCTCGGGATGAAACGGCATCTCCGACTTGATGAAAAGTGTGCCAGCTACTTCGCATTTCGAGAAGTGCCTTCTCGGGGGGAGCCTGTACCATTGGGGACATCGCGCAACCCAGTGCTGGCCTCTTCGAAAGAATGGAGCAAATACTGGGTAGTCAAGCGTCGCCCTCGTAGCTCAGGGGATAGAACATCGGTTTCCTAAGCCGAATTATGGGGCGCACCTTCCTCCTCGGAAAGCCAGTAAATTCCTTGCAATTACTCCTAAATGGCCTAGTTCGAAGGCCATCAGAGAGTTGGGAAATCACCCACGATTCCCGACCATTCCCGGCAATTGTTGTGCTGAGGTTGTGCTGGAAAGTTCGATGGACTTGGCCCACGCAGTAGCTCGACCATCGACACGGTTTTGCATACCGGTGTCAACCGACCTCAGAACCCCAGGCGTTTTGGACTTCAACTTCGAAGATGGCGAACGGTCAAGGCAGTCACTGCCAATACGGTCCCTAGAACTCCTATCGCGACAAAACCCACGCCGGGTGACGCGCGGTCGATGACCGCACCGGTGAGAGGAGCACCGGCCGCGTTGCCGAGCATCAGAGCAGAAGTGTGCACGCCCAGGGCCCGGCCTCGTCGCTCGGGCGCGACGGAGCCGGCGATCACCTCGACGGTCGAGGAAATAAGCGGAGCGCAGAACAGACCTGAAGGGAGCGCGAGGAGCAGCAGCGTCCACCACGACCCGGCAAAGAACATCAGGACGGTGAGACTGGTGAGGAGTACGAGGAGGAGAAGGGGATCCCATCGCTTCGACATCGTTCCGTAGATGAAGCCTCCAACCATCGAGGCAAACGCCCACGCGGCGACGACTAAGCCGAGCAGGTCGACGTGACTAAAAGCCCGCATGGACGCCGTGAGGGCGATGTCCGTTCCTGACAAGGTCAGCGTGGCGCCGGAAGTGGCCAGCAAGGCAGCCATCGCCACGGGAGTGAGCCACCTCGCCGACGGGCCCCTCGCCGTGGGTGATGCGCTGATTGGTCCTTCACCGAGCGCAAGGCTGCCGACTATATCTTGCGCGACGACGGGCGCCGCAGGCGCTTCGGAACTTCGAGAGGTGGGCGGATCGAAAAGTATCAGTCCGATACCAGCGATGACCACTCCTACCCCGATAGCCAACATGGCAGCGCTTGATCCCAGCCGCGTTACTGCTACCACACCGAGGGCGGGGCCGACGGAGTACGAGAGTTCGACCGACATTGAGTCGAGCGACATTGCGGCTTGGCGGTCTCGCTCGGGCAACAGGGCAGCGAGGGCTTGTCGGATGAGGGAGAAGACCGGCAACGACAACGAGCCCCCGATAAAGGCGGCTGGGGCCAACCACTCGTAGGGGAGTCTGGCGGCCAGTGTCCAGAAGACGGCTTGGGACACTGTCGTAATGATCAAGACCGTGCGAGCGCCGCGACGATCGACCAGATGCCCAAGGAGGGGTGCGCCACACGCCATCCCTAGGGCCACCGCCGCGGCCACGAGTCCGGCCTCAGCGAAACTTTGGTGCAAACCGAGGACCACCCTAAGGGTCAACGCGATGGGTGCCGCAGTGACAGGGATGCGGGCGACGAGCGCCAACCAGTACAGAGATCGCACCCCGGGAACTCTTAAAACGCGGGCGTAGGGGGCGATGCGCACTTGATTGATACTCCCACACGTTCGAAAAGTTCCCTGGCGTCGTCCACATCTTTAGACCGCGTCTATGCAAGGGAGGCTTGGGTTTCACTCAATTGTAGATTCTCGAATTCTTCTGGTGCGAGATAGTTGAGTGAACTGTGGCGACGGCTGAGGTTGTAAAAGTTCTCGATGTAATCGGCTATCGCCACTGACAATTCGACGACGGTCGCCCAGCGTTATCGATTGAGTAGTTCGATCTGCACGGAGTTGATCGAAACTCTTCTTGGAGTGTTCAACCACCGTTGCGCCAATTCTCGTGTGGCAAAGGCGAGAATCAGTTGACACATCGCACAACGGTCATCACACCCCTCGGAGACTGGACTGCCCTCGAAGCGGAGGGCGAGCAGCCCATCGAGTCACTTGACGATTAACGACATACCCTCCCGGCGTCATCATCGTGTGTTGCGACACTCACGCTGCTATCTTCATTTCGTGCCTCGCCTGAACCGCCGTGAAATTCGGACTCCCAACGCGCCGACACCGGCGTTCTCGTATTCTCAGGGCATCATCTTCCGGGATTTGTTGTTCATTGCGGGACAAGTTCCTCGTCATCCGACGACGCGCGAGGTCCCCGCGGATCTGGCGGACCAGGTTCGTCAGACGCTCGACAACGTCGCTGCTGTGGCGGCGCAGGCCGACACATCGCTCAAACACGCGCTTCGCGTAAATGTTTACCTTGACGATCTTTCCTGCATCGAGGAGTTCGATGAGGTGTATCGCACGTACTTCACCGAGCCCTACCCCGTGCGCACGACGGTGCAAGCAGGACTACGCGGCTACCTCGTTGAGATCGACGCCATCGTGGCTATTGCAGGGGAAGGACCCTCGTGAGTATCAATATTGTGATTAGCACTTACCTCGAACCCGAACTCGTTGAGCGTATAGAGACCTCGGCTGACGACGTCATCGTGCACTACCGCCCCGACCTATTGCCGCCACCGCGTTATGCTTGCGACCACTCGGCACCGCCCCGCAATCTCACAAGTGAGCAACGCGATGAGTGGCGAAGTATCGTTGCTCAGGCCGACGTCATGTGGGATTTTGACTGGCTCGAGCCGGCCGCCATGCGCGAAAGATGCGTGAACCTGAAATGGATCCAGGGCACCAGCGCGGGCATCGGAGGCTTCGTGCAGCGCACCGGACTTGACCAGAGTTCTTTCATCATGACGACCGCGGGGGGCATCCACGCGGTGCCGCTCGCGGAGTTCGTGGTCATGGGCGCTCTCTACTTCATCAAGGGGATTCCCCAACTGACGCGGTGGAAACACGAACATCACTGGCAGCGCTACACCACGCGCCAGCTCAAGGGCTGTCGGGCGTTGGTGGTGGGACTCGGTGGTATGGGACGTCAGATCGTAATGCAACTAGCCAGTCAAGGCGTGGAAGTGTGGGGACTCGGGCGAACGGGACGCACGTACGATATCGAAGGCGCCGCGAAAGTCATCGACCGCTCTGAACTCGATGTGACGTTGCCCAGTGTCGACTTGTTGGTGCTCTCGAGTCCCCTCACTCCCGACACCGAAGGGATCATTGGGGCCGCCCAGGTGGCACTCCTCAAGTCCGACGCCATCGTGGTAAACGTCTCGCGCGGACAACTTGTCGACCAAGACGCCCTCGTGGAGGCATTGTCGAACAATAGAATCGCCGGAGCCTGCCTCGATGTCTTCGCCGAGGAACCGCTTCCTTCGGATAGTCCGCTCTGGGATCTCGACAACGTCATCGTCTCGCCCCATTCGGCCTCCACGGTGCGCACCGAGAACGAGGACCTAGTGACGCTCTTCCTTGAGAACCTCGATCATCTGCGCCGGGGCGAGCCCCTTCGCAACGTTTACGACCGGGTACTGGGCTACTAAAACAGGAAGTTCTTACTTTGGTAACACTGCTGCCTTGACTTTGATTCCTCACGCTGCTAAAAAGTGTCGATTGTCGGCAATCGACAGTAAGGGAGGAGTTACATGAAATTTCTCAATAGTCGGGGCCACCGACTGGCTGTTTTAGCCAGTACGGCATGCCTCCTAGGAGCATTAGGGGTCAGCGTGGCGCCCAGCGCGTCACTCGCCAGTTCTGGCCCACAACACGGAGGGACGTTGCAGACCGCATTCCAGTCTGACCCAACAACCTTCGATCCACAGGTCTGCTACGACGCCACTTGCTGGGACAACATGGAGATGATTTTCAATCGCATGTACGACTACGTCACTGGCGGCACGACCCTGCAACCCCAAGCAGCGTCGGCGTTCCCGGTCGTGTCCGGCGGCGGGAAGGTCTACACCTTCGCAATCCGCAAGGGCATGGAGTTCTCCAACGGTAATCCGGTCACGGCGGCCGACTTCGCCTACACCTATTCACGAATCTGTAATCCGGCGACCAAGTCGCCAGTGGTGGGATTTTGGACCGTGGTGTCGGGTTGCACGGCGTACGCTAAGCATCCGACGGGCTACGTGTCGGGTATCAAGGTTCTGTCGACCTACTCGCTTCAGATCACGTTGACCCAGGCCAACTCTGCCTTCGTCTACGTGCTAGCCATGCCTCACGCGTCGGTCATCCCGACTGGCACGGGCGTCCAGCAGGCCCAGCACCCAGTGGGTTCAGGTCCCTATGAGCTGGTGAGTTACACGCCTGGTCAGTCCATCGTGTTGACGAAGAATCCCCACTACTGGAATAAGACGCTCCCGTACGCCAACGGGGTCAACGAGAAGCTCGGAGTGAGTCCCCAGGTGCAGTTGCTGGAGCTCGAAAAGGGACAGCTTGACCTCATGGGTGACACCTTGCCCAACTCGAGTTACCTCAGTGTGGCCAACAACCCGACCCTGAAGAAGCAACTCGTTCAATCGGCGGGCCTGGACACTTACTTCTTGACGCTTAACACTAAAATGAAGCCCTTCAACAACCCACTGGTTCGCGAAGCGGTGTCCTACGCCATTAACCGTGCGGCACTTCTGAAGTACGTCAACGGACTTGGTCAGGCCGCCACCGGATTCATTCCGCCAGGAGTCAAGGGCTACACCACGGCAAACCTGGTGAACCCCCTTAACGTCGCCAAGGCGAAGGCACTGTTAGCCAAGGCTGGCTTCCCCAACGGCTTCACGACCAGCATGTACAGCTGGAACACGCAGCCGTGGACCAACTTGGACACTGCCCTGCAACAGCAACTTGCCGCGGTGAACATCAAGGTGAACGTTCACGCGATTCAGCAGAGCACGTTCTTCCAGTTGGCGGCAACGCCTAACAAGACTCCCATGACGCTGACGTTCTGGATCGCGGACTTCCCCGACGCCAGTGACTTCTTCAACGCTCTGGTGTCGTGTGCCTCAGACATCCCCGGTGGTCAGAACTACCCGTTCTACTGCAACCACGCGATGGATGCCCAGGTGAATCAGGGACTCGCCAATCCGTCGAGTGCCGCGGCTCACTACGTGGCCGCTCAAAAGCTGCTGCTCAAGGACAACCCTGTCGTCCCGCTCTACTTTGGTCAGCGCACTCACATCTACGGGGCCAATGTTGGCGGCTACCAGACCAATCCGATCTGGGCGTACATGATTGACCGTTACTGGCTGTTGAACCCCAGTAAGTAGTCGAGTAAGAAAATGACCACGAACCACCGCGTCGATTTCCGCTGGAAGCTCAATGTCTCTGGTTGAGCCGATGCCGGAAACCGACGCGGTGGTCGTGGTCGATTCATTGTCGGTCACCTTCCCCTCCGACGAAGGAGTTGCTGAGGTAGTTCGCGGAGTGTCCTTCTCAGTGGGGAAGGGGCAGCGTATTGGCCTGGTCGGTGAATCAGGCTCAGGTAAATCTTTGACCGCCCGCGCAATCATGCAACTCATTCCTTCACCCGGTTCGGTGAGCGCCGGCGAGATTCGCATTGCGGGCAACTCCGCCGCGCTCTCTACTGCTAACGCACCGCAGTGGCGCGGGACCACTGTGGCGATGATCACCCAGGATCCTCTCTCCAGCTTGAACCCACTGGTACGCATCGGGGTGCAGATCACCGAGATGCTGCGCCATCATTTGAATTACACACGCACTCAAGCGCGCGCGCGTGCGGTCGAACTTCTCAGCGCCGTGGGTATCCCAAATCCTCCGCGTACTCTTCGCCAATTCCCCAGCGTCCTCTCGGGTGGAATGCGCCAGCGCGTCGCTCTGGCCATCGCCATCAGTTGCAACCCCAGCCTCTTGATCGCCGATGAACCGACCACGGCACTCGACGTGACCATTCAAGCTCAGGTCCTCGACCTACTCGAGGAGATGTCCGCCACCCATCACAGTGCGGTTCTACTCATTAGCCACGACTTGGGAGTCGTGGCTAACTTCTGTGATGAGATCCTCGTGATGTATGCGGGACGAATCGTCGAATCCGGTCCTACCGACCAACTCATTGAGGATCCCCAGCACCCTTACACCACTGCACTACTCACCTCGGTTCCCTCGATGACCGAGGCACTGCCCGAACGTCTTGTTTCTATCGCGGGAAGCCCGCCGGTGGGCGGTGTCGCCGTGAAGGGATGCGCCTTCGCGCCACGCTGTGCGCTAGCCCAACCCCGATGCTTCGAGGACGAGCCCGCGCTGCGTCAACTCGACGTGTCCGCTCGACGAGTCGCCTGCCATGCAGCCGGTAATGCGACCTGGCCCAGCCGCTTTCAGGGGCCATCGTGACCCAGACCAGCACCCTTCTCTCAGTTCGCGACTTGAGCGTGCATTTTCGACTTCGTCGCGGTCCAAAAGACTCACGAAACGTTCGCGCCGTTGACGGGGTCACCTTTGAAATCGCCAAAGGTCAGACCCTCGGCATCGCCGGCGAATCTGGTTCGGGCAAGAGCACGGTGGCGCGCTCACTGGTACAGATCACCCGTCCCACGGGCGGCACGATCTACCTAGACGGTTCCGACGTCACGAGTCTCAAAGGCCGACGACTGAAGGAATTCCGTCGCCGTATGCAAATGGTCTTTCAAGATCCTTACGACTCGCTCGACCCACGCATGTCGGTACGCGATGCAATCGGCGAAGCGCTCAGCGTGAGTGGCTTGCCCGGACCTCGTCACGACGAGACCGTCGAAGAACTACTGCGACGAGTCAACCTGCCCGCTTCCTTGGCGCGGCGCTACCCCGGCCAACTCTCCGGCGGTCAACGCCAACGTGTCTCGATCGCTCGAGCACTCGCGGTCAATCCCAAAATCATCATCTGCGACGAGGCAGTGGCGGCACTCGACGTCTCGATTCGTGCGCAGGTGCTGAACCTGCTCAAGGACATCCAGCACGACACCGGGGTCGCGTACCTCTTCATCTCGCACGATCTCTCCACCTTGCGCTTCATGGCCGACCAGGTGGCCATCATGTACGTCGGACGAGTCGTGGAGTACGGCACCAGTGATGAAGTTTTTTCGCGCCCCTTGCACCCTTACACCAAGGCTCTCATCGCCGCCGTGCCCAGTGTCACCACCCGAGGTCGGACCCGGCTCAAGCTAAGTGGCGAACCGCCGGACCCCGGCAACCCCCCCTCGGGCTGTCCTTTTCATCCGCGCTGCCCCGAAGCTGTGGACCAGTGTCGACTCACGCGCCCGGAGCTCGGGACCACTGATGAGGGGCAGTCAGTGGCGTGCCACGTCGTGCTGTCACGACACGGACGCGACGCGACGCGACAGGTCTCCCCGTGATCAACCTGCCCGAGAACGAGTTGGACTTCGGGATCGCAGGCTCCGAGCCCACCATGCTCGGCCAGCCCAACTTCTGGCGTCGAGCGTTGAAGAGTCTGATGCATGATGGCGTGGCGCTGGCGTCGGTCGCCTTCATCGTGCTATTGGTGATCGTCGCGGTCTTCGCTCCTTGGATCTCGCCTTACAACCCTGTGCAACAGTTCGCAAACGGACTCTCCCCGGTGGGCGCACCGGTCGGGCCTGGTAGTCATTTCCTGCTCGGCACTGATTCGGCGGCCCGCGACGTCTTGTCGCGCTTGATCTACGGCGCGCGGGTATCGCTCCTCGTGGGCGTTGTGGCGACCAGCCTGGCTTCGGCGATCGGTGTCGTGGTGGGCGCAATCGCCGGCTACGCCGGAGGCATCGTCGAGTCGGTGCTCATGCGCTTGACCGACATGGTGCTGTCGTTTCCGATCTTGCTCTTCTGCGTGGCCCTCATCGCCGTGACCGGTCCGAGTACTCGCAACGTCGTGCTAGTCATCGCCTTCGCGTACTGGACCTACCTGGCGCGCGTCGTTCGCGGGCAGGTCCTCTCACTCAAGGAGCGAGAGTTCGTGACCGCCGCGCGCACGTTGGGCGTCGGACACATCAAGATCATCCGCAAGCACATCTTGCCCCACCTGATGCCGACCATCATCGTCTACGCCACCCTCGGGATTGCCACGTCAATCCTCCTCGAAGCATCGTTGTCCTTCCTTGGCATTGGCGTGCCTCTGCCCCAAGCCTCGTGGGGCGAGATGATCTCCGAAGGCCAGCAGTACTTCCAAAGTGCACCGTGGTTGCTCATCGCGCCCGGCGTGGCGCTGATCTTGACGGTCCTGGCATTCAATCTTGCCGGCGATTGGCTTACTGATCTTCTCGACCCAGCGACGAGGGAGGGACGATGAGTGGCTGGGTCATTCGACGATTCCTGCAGATGATTCTGGTGGTCTTTGGTGTCGTAACCCTGGCGTTCGTCTTTGCATTTTTGGTGCCGGCGAACCCGGCACGTATGGTTGCTGGTCCCCAGGCCAGCCCCGCCGCAGTGGCGTCCATCGCCCACCAACTGGGCCTCGATCGCTCGACTTGGAGTCAGTACTGGAGTTTCCTTGGCCGACTGGTCCATGGCAATCTTGGTATCTCCTTCGTGCTACAGGGACGCACCGTGGCGAGCGAGATCTTGCGCGCCTTGCCCTACACTGCCTTTCTCGCCGTTGGTGGGGTGATCTGGGAAGTCATCATAGGCATCCCGGCGGGCGTCATCGCCGCCTATAAGCCCCGAAGTTTCTTCGACCGTTTCGCGACTCTCGGGGCACTCTTCGGCCTCTCGGCACCCCCCTTTTGGCTGGGATTGATGCTTATCTACTTCCTCTCGTATCGCTGGTCGATCTTCCCGCTCAACGGTGTTGGTTCCCCGCTCATCTGGTACATGATCCTGCCAAGTTTCACCCTCGGCGTCGGCGGTGCGGCGTTTTATTCGCGCATGGTGCGCACCACCATCCTCCAAGTCTTGCGCTCGCCCTTCATCGAGTTCGCACGCCTCAAGGGTATGCCCGAGAGGACGATCCTGTTTCGCCACGTCGTTCGCCACGCATTGATTCCCGTGGTCACAATGCTCGGGATGGACTTGGGCTACTTCCTGGGCGGAGTACTTATCATCGAGTCCATCTTCGGCATACCTGGCGTGGGTCAACTGGCCTTCGCGTCGATCTCGACCCTGGACGTCCCGATGATCACTGGCACGGTGATGGTGGCGGCGATCTTTATGGTCGTCATGAGTTTCATCGTTGACGTGGCCTACACGTTCATCGATCCGCGCGTGAGGTTGAACCGTGGCCAGTGATCTCCCACACTCTTCGAGCAGTAACCAATCCCTAGACAAAGAAACCTGTCCGCTTCGGCGTGCAGAAAGGAGCAGTGAGCATGAGTGAGAAGCAGATTCGCGTTGCGGTCGTCGGAGCCGGTCGATGGGCGGAACGAGCGCACATCCCTGGCTGGCAGCGCGACGGTCGCGCCGAGGTGGCCGCGTTAGTTGACCTCGACGGAACTCTGGCGCGCAAGGTGGCCGACGACTTCGGGATCGCGCAGGTGTTCACTGACTACCGCGAGGTCCTCGACGACCCCACGATTGACGTCGTGGACGTGGCGTCAGGCAACGAGGCTCACTTCGAGGTCTCCATGGCGTCCTTGGAGGCGGGCAAGCACGTGCTGTGCGAAAAGCCAGTGCACCACGACGCCCGAGAGACCTCGCGCGCCGCGGCGCTCGCCGAGTCCAAGGGTCTGCGCACCAAGCTCGGCTTCACCTTCCGCTACGCGCCGGCGATTCAGTACGCCAAGGACCTCATCGACCAGGGCTTCGTCGGCACTCCCTACGTCTTCAATGGCTACGAGCAGAATAGTCAGTGGATCGATCCGCAGACTCCCCTGCGTCAGTTCGAGCACACGCCGGCGGGCTCCGACGAGATAGCAGTTTCGTCAATCGAGGGATACGGCGCGCCGATTATCGACATCATGCACTGGTGGACGAACAGTCCAATCACCAATGTCGTGGGCACCATGCGCAACTTCGTTCCTGATCGCATGCTTCGCTCGACGGGAACTATGGAGCGTATGAACATCGACGACGGCGACATGTGGATCTGCGAATTCGAGGATGACGTCATGGCCTCGATCCAGTCCTCCTACGTCACGGTGGGTAACTACCCCGGAATTGAAGCGCGCCTTTACGGCTCCGAGGGAGCGGTGATCGTTCGACTGGTCGAAGAGTTCGGCATCTGTCAGACCATCAAAACCGCCACCAAGGACTCGGTGGAGTTCGTTGAACGCGAGATTCCCCAGGAGTATTTCCCCGAGGGTGGTAACAGCCGCGAGCCGTGGCCCTTCCTCTTCTACTCCAATCTGATCAAGAACTTCGTCGACGAGATCTTGGGCGATGCGCCCGCGACTCAGGGTGACTTCGCCCAAGGTGCTTTGGTGCAGCGCACGATAAACGCCTTCGAACACTCCTACCGCCAACGACGCTGGGTCAACTTCAGCGAGGTCGAGGGTGTCTAACTTGGTCCTCTTACCGTCGCACCAATGGGGTGTGGTTACCCGCGCTGGGGCAACGTCTCTTCTCTCGGGAGCCGTTGCCTTAGCGCAGGAGGCCGGTGCCGAATTCTGCGACGTTCGCCTGTCAGAGACCGAGGAGATGCGCCTTTACGCGGTCTCGGGAGTCGCACCTGACGAGCGAGTCGAAGGCCACGCCGGCATCGGCGTCCGCGTACTGGTCAACGGCGTCTGGGGTTTCGCTTCTCGACCGCTGCGCGACGAGAATGACGTTCACCACGTCGTCAACTCCGCGATCGCCAATGCCCGAGCGGCGCGCGAAGGTTCTGCGGCCCAGGTCACCTTGCCGCCGCGCGCCGCCGAGATTGGCTTCTACCAGACCGATGCTGAAATTGATCCCTTCGGTGTCAGTGCGAGTGAACGCGAGCAGTTGGTGCTCGAGACCCTCGCCGCCGCACGAAGCGAACGAGGCGTCGTGCGCGCACAGGCTGGGGTCAACGCCAAGCGTCAGCATCGATTCTTCGCCAACTCAGAGGGTTCGCTACAGGAGCAGCACTTCGTCGAGACCGGCGCCATGGTGCTCGCCGTGGCGTCCGACGGGCATATCGTCCAGCGGCGTAGTTTCCCCAATTCCTTCCATGGCAACACCGCGGCCGCCGGCTGGGAGTACGTGCGTGAACTTCATCTGGTGACTGAAGCTCAACGCGTCGGTGCTGAAGCGGTCCAGCTCCTGAGAGCCCCGGTGGTGGCTTCGGGCTCCTCCTCTCTCGTCATCGGACCAGCCCAAATGGCCTTGCAGATCCACGAGTCCACCGGACACGCCATCGAACTCGACCGAATTTTGGGCGACGAGGCCAACTTCGCAGGTCGATCGTTCATCACGCGCGACGCCATCGGCAATCTGCGCTACGGCTCACCGGCGGTCAATATCATCGCCGATGCCACTGTGCGTGGTACCCGGGGCAGTTTCATGTTCGACGACGAGGGAACGCGATCCGCACCTACCACGTTGATCGGTGAGGGAGTGGTGCGCAACTTCCTTTCGAGTCGTGACTCGGCCGCGCGTCAAGGACTCTCCTCGACAGGAGCTGCACGTTCCGACGGCTGGGCCTATCTGCCCCTGTGCTTCGCGACCAACGTCTTCCTCGCGCCCGGAACGGGTTCCACCGAGGAACTGCTTGATCGAATGGGTAATGGGTACTACATCGACGACAATCGCAGTTGGTCCATTGACTCGATGCGCTGGAACTTCCAGTTTGGCACCGAGGTCGCCTGGGAGGTCAAGAACGGCAAGAAGACCCGTCTGGTGCGCGACTTCTCCTACGGAGGTCTCACGCCCGAATTCTGGGGATCAGTGGAGGCGGTTGCCGGGTCCGAGGAATTCCGCACCTTCGGGATGCCCTGCGGCAAGGGTGAGCCTAAGCAGTGGGGATTCTTGAGCCACGGCGCTGCGCCCACTCTGGTGCGCAACGTCAAGATCGGTGTCTCGTGAGCGCCGCCGTGTGGTTCGGCGAGGACCAGTCGTTGAGTGCTCTTGAGGTTGCCGTCAGCAGCGCGCGCTGCGACCATGTGGAGATCGCCGCCTCCAGTCGGATGAGCGAGCACACTCGATTCGCCGGCGACCGGATCCACCAAGCTCAATCGATCATCGAGTGTCAGATCATGGTGCGCGCCGTCGTCGGCACCGGCAGCGCTCGCGTCGCCGTGAACTCCTTCGCTCACCTCAACCGTGCCGTGGTTGAAGCAACCGCTCTGGCGCGCGGTCGCGACGGTGTCGCGGGCGCCGTTGTCCCCTATGACGTGGCCCGAGATCCCCTTAATGACGACACCTCGGGCCTCTGGTTCGACTCAACCCTCGACTGGGACGTCGCGCAGCGCTCACGTCTTGCGGGTCTGGTGATGTCGAGGGCGAATCGCGCGGGCGGAGTAGTCAACGGCAACCTCATGAACGCGACCACTGAGTTGGCCGTGGCCACGAGCGAAGGAGTGCGCGCCCACGGCAGCGCGACCGAGGCAGGTTTCACCATGACCGTGCGCTTCGGCGAGGCCTCGTCCTACATCGGCGATCTGTCACGCGACGCCTCGACATTGCTGTTGCAGTCACGAGCCTTCGATGCCATTGCCAACACCTCACGGGTGCGCGAAGTCATTCCCGTACCTGATGGTGTCCACGATGTCGTCTTCGGTCCGTTGGCCGCGGGCGAGCTCATTGGCTTCGTACCGGACTTCGGCTTCACCGCACCGATGTTTCGTTCGGGGATTGGGCTCGCTGCCCAGCACCGGGGCGAGCGCATCGCTCCCGAATTCATCTCAATTAGCGACGACGCCAACTCAATAGTTGGGCTCCCATTCCCCTTCGACTTCGAAGGAAGCCGGAAGCGAACAGTTCGACTTATCGACGACGGTCGCGTGGGCGACGTTGTGAGCGACCTCGCCAACGCGGACATTACTGACGGATCAACAGGTCACGGTTCGATTGGGCGCGAGCAGTCCCCTGAACCGGCCTGTGCCAATATCGTCATGAGTGCGGGTACGAGTAGCGAAGATGAACTCATTGCCGGTGTCGAACGTGGCCTCTACATCCAGCGCCTCTGGTACAACCGCTTAGTTGACGCAGAGTCGGGCACCGTCGTAGGGACGAGCCGCGACGCATGTTTCTTGATCGAGGACGGCAAGCGAACACAGGCCCTCGCCGGCGGCCGCTTCAACGAGAGCGTCCTCGATGCGCTCGCGCGCGCCGACGGACTGAGCGCGCAGCGCTACAGTCAGCCGATCCCCAACCTCTGGAACAGCTGCATCACCGCCCCGGCGATGCGGGTACGCGGTTTCCGGTTCGGAACCCGCACGAGGAATGAGGAGGACGAATGAAAGTGTCCAGTAACGCGAACCAGCTCTTAACTCAGATACTTTCCGGAGAGGTCTGGCCACCTCTGGCGGATCGCCACGGCTACCGGGTCGATCCCGACGGACGGGCCTTCTTCCTACCGGGCATGGGAGGGGTCACCTTGGGCGTACACGTGGGGGACCCGGCCACTGGCTACGCGGGTGACCACGTCGAGCCTGGTCTCTCGGTTCGCCACCGCGAGACCAGTGCCAACTACGCCCTGCAGTACTTGACCTGCATCGGCAACCGAGTCGAGATTGCGTCGGGGCCGGCCAAGGGGGCGGCCGGATTCGTTATCGGACAACACGCCTACGTGCTCGTGGACATGAGCGGTGAGGAAATGAGCCAGGTCACCACGGGCGACCAGGTCAGCGTCATCGCCCAGGGCCAGGGAATGCACTTGGAGGGACACCCCGACATTGTTGTGAAGAACACGTCTCCCGCCCTTCTCGCCGCGATGCCTGGCGGCACGATCGCCGATGGTCGTCTCGAGATCCACGTCAGTGCCGTCATTCCCGCTGAAGCAGTGGGAGCCGGCGCAGGAATGGCCTCGGAGTACGCCAACACTGACCTCATGGGAGCCTACGCCGGACTAGGCGAGGACCTCTCACTAGGTCTCGAAGGTCTGCGCGTCGGTGATGTCGTC
This sequence comes from Acidimicrobiaceae bacterium, assembly GCA_003136415.1. Classification (GTDB taxonomy): domain Bacteria; phylum Actinomycetota; class Acidimicrobiia; order Acidimicrobiales; family RAAP-2; genus RAAP-2. The sequence continues at coordinate 15,994 of PLEI01000063.1, forward strand.
GCCCTGGACGACCAGGACCATCGATTCGGTCGAGGGTACCGCGAAGGGTGGACCACCATCGGGATCATTTCGACGGCCACTTGCATGCTCTACGGGCACGGGCCGGGCCCCTCCTCAATCATGAGCGGACCCTCGAGCGCCTTTCACGTGGTGCTCGACGACGCCGCCAATCTCAAATTCTTCAATCTCGACCAACCAAGGGGGCGCTCATGAGTGACGTCAAACTCGTCAGCGTCAATCTGCTGGCCTTCGTGGACCAGGGTGAGGTCGGTACCGATCCCTACCGCATCGACCGCGACGGCTCTCCCTACGTCGCGGTCGGTGACGGTGGGGTGGTCCTCGGCTTGCGTTTAGGCGACAGCGTCTTCGCCCACGCGGGCGACCACGCGGCGCCGGGCGCCTGCTTGGTCCATCCTCACGACGCTGCCCGTCACGCCCTGGTCGGACTCGCCTGCCTGGGCAATAGGGTGACGGTCCGCACCGGTGACGCCATTGGCGCCATAGGTGCCGTCTTGGGCAAACGCGGTGGTGGGGAACGCGTCATCGCCGTCTTCACACCCGAGGTATTGGCGCGGCTGCGTCCGAGCGACCAGGTGGCAATCACCAGTCGAGGTCAGGGTGCACCGTCGCCACGACCCGATGTGGTCCAGATGAACATCGCGCCCCAGGCTCTGTCGCTGCTGGGCATCGAGACGAAGGACGGACTCATCACGGTGGGTGTTCGCACGACATTGGCTAGTCGCCAAGTCGGCAACGGCATCGGGCGACCCATGGCCATGTGGGACGTCGACCTTCAGGTTGACGCGCAGCATTCCGCCGCGGGGCTTCGCCTGGGTGACGTCGTCGCTATCACCGACCTCGACGCGCGAACCAACGCGGGTTACCGTCGGGGCTGGATGAGCATTGGCGTTGTGGTGCACGGCGCGAGTCCCCAGCCCGGACACGGGCCCGGGGTGACGATAGTCTTGAGCGGTCCCGCGACCTCGTTCTTGGTTCACGACGAAGATGATCAGCACCAGGGTCTGACCGAGGAACGACTCCTCTCGATCGCGGGATCAGAGGGCTGACACGATGAGCGAGACGTTGCGAAATTCCATCACCGACGGGCGCGTCTTTCACCACACCTCCCTACCTGAAGCAGTGCACGACGAGTTGCGCCGGCGAATCCTCAACAACGAGTTCGCCGCCGGCGAACGACTGGTGGAGTCCAAGATCGCCGAGGAGTTCGGGGTG
>PLEI01000056.1 GCA_003136415.1 Acidimicrobiaceae bacterium
AGGTGCAGTCGGGACTATCTACCAACAGTCGGGAAGACATGGGAACACTCGCTTTCAGTGGGGCCGAAAATCTGGCTTACGGGGCAGCCGCGGGGCAGCCCTTCTGTACTGTACCCGAAGGTAAATGAAAACCTAGTGATTTAAAGGCTACGCCCTCGTAGCTCAGGGGATAGAGCATTGGCCTCCGAAGCCATGTGCGCAGGTTCGAATCCTGCCGGGGGCACGAGGAAAGATTTCGTAAGCGGTGACACCCAGAGCGACGCTGTCGAGCGTGGATTCGTACGAATCAAAGATGTCATTTTGTGTCTGATCCCCCTGGCGTTCGACGGGCCAATTGATGCGCCTAACGATACTCACTTGGTCCTGTTCAGCGGTCCGTCCGGCACACCTGCGTGCGCCAGGGGATCAGGCAACTACGGAACAATAATCATGCGCACGGTGTCGGTCACCTGGGCTCCGCCCGAGGTGGAACCGGCCATGATGACGATCGGGTCACCCGACTGGGCGATACCGGCCTTCTTCACCTGGGCGATGGCGACCTCGCAGAGCTCATCGATGTCGTGGGCCGGCGAGATGACAACCTGGTCAACACCCCATGAACCGCGCAGTTGACGCGCCGTGGACTTGCTCGGCGTGATGGCCACGATGGGCATCGGGGGCCGAAAGCGCGAGATGGCACGAGCCGTCATACCCGAACGGGTGCAGGCGACGATCGCGACGGCACTCTCCTCCATCGCCGCGCGCCACGCGGCGCCGGTGATGGCGGCGGTGATGCGCGTCGACTGATTCGCGTGTCCGATGCTCGACTGCAGTTCGAGTCCCGCGCCCCACTTGGCGTAGTCGAAGGACGCCTCAGCCCGGCGCACGATGCGGTCCATGGTGATGACCGTACCGACCGGATCGTCGCCAATGGCGGTCTCACCCGAGAGCATCACCGCGCTCGCGCCGTCCAACACGGCGTTGGCGACATCGGTCACCTCAGCACGGGTGGGTACCTGAGCGTGGGTCATGGACTCGAGCATCTGGGTGGCGACCACGACGGGTCGCGCGTAGCGGATGCCGTGGCGCACGATGAGCTTTTGCAGGTGCGGGACCTCTTCGATAGGCATGCGCACACCAAGGTCACCGCGAGCCACCATGATGGCGTCGGAGACTGCGACGATCTCGTCGAGGTTCTCGACACCCTCGCCAGTCTCGATCTTGGCCATGAGCATGACGTCGTCACGGCTCAGTACCGAACGCACCGACACCATGTCGATGGCCGAGCGCACGAAGGACACGGCCAGCATGTCGAAGTCCTCGTCCTTCAAGGCCTCGAGGCGTGCACGATCATCGTCGGTGGGCAGGCGGTCGTTCTGGATCGATGCGGGCAGGCCCAAGCCGGGCTTGCCGACTACGGCACCACCGGACGTGACTTCGGACAGCGTTTTTTCGCCGGTCTTGGTCACCACGAGCGAGATGCCGCCATCGCCGATGTGGACGCGGTCGCCGATCTTGAGGTGCGATAAGACGCCGTCGCGCTCCACCGCGATTCGCTCAGCGGTTGATGTCTCGCCGAAAGCCTCGACGAGTTCGATTTCCTTGCCAATCTCCAAGTGCACGGGCAACGTGCCGAAGGAACCGGCGCGGATCTTGGGACCAGGGATGTCGACCATGATCGCGAGGTCCGGGGCGATCGCACGCACCCGGCGCAGGCGCTCAATGTTCGAAGGGATGTCGCCGTGGGCCATGGAGACGCGAAACACGTCAACCCCAGCTTTCACAAGGTTTTGAAGGACCTCGTCGCTCTCTGAGGCCGGTCCGATGGTTGCTACGATTCGCGTGCGCCGCACGATCTTCCCCTCAAAGTCTTTTCACCAGTCTAGTTGAAGGCAACGTTGTCACGACCGGCCCCGCGTGAACGTTACGTTTCGCCACGGTGCTTTTTGAGGCACGCACCACCGCTCACGCGGCTTTACCGGTGGGTGTCGCCGCGCACCGGGACGACGACGTCGTTACCGTCGACGCTCACCACGCGCAGCGTCGTGCCGTAGCTCTGGCCCAGCTCCTCAGAACGAATGACGTCGTGGGCGGGACCGTCCAACACCACCTCGCCACGGTGCAACAAAACCAGTCGATCGGTGAAGAGACCCGCGAGAGTGAGGTCGTGCAGGGTGGCAATCACCGTGAGGCCGCACTCGGCGACCTCCTTCTTCAACATCTCGAGGATGTCCATCTGGTGGCGCACGTCGAGTCCGGTAATGGGTTCATCGAGAACGACGACCTTGGTGGCTTGGGCGAGAGCCCGCGCCAACACCATGCGTTGGCGCTCCCCTCCCGACAACGACGCACCGTCGCGGCGACGAAACGCACTGAGTTCAAGGCGCTCGAGCACGCCCGTCACTGCATCACGGTCGCGGCTGGAGGGCGGGCGCATGACCCCGTGGAACGCGACGCGCCCCAACGCCACGTACTCCTCGACGGTCATGCCCGCCGGGACTTCGGGGTGCTGGGGCACGTAGGCCACCAGACGAGCCCGCTGACGTTCACTGAGATCATCGAGACGTTCGTTGTCGATCGATACCGTTCCCTGGGCCAGGTCCCTGAGTCCCGCGACCGCGGCGACCAGAGTGGTCTTTCCCGCGCCGTTGGGTCCGATGATGGTGCACCACGACCCACCAGCCACGTCGAGACTGACGTCGCTCACCAGCGTCGTCGAACCAGCGCGCATGGTCACGTGCTCCAGGCGCACCATCGTCATGACGACCCCATTCGTCGCACGCTCAAGATCAGGACGAAGACCGGCGCTCCGATGACCGCGGTGACCACGCCGAGGGGCAACTCCGAGGGTGCCATCACGGTGCGGGCCACGGTATCGCAGAGCACGAGGAACGCCGCGCCGAAGATCACCGAGAGCGGCAGTATCCGCCGGTACGACGTCCCCACGAGCAAGCGCACGATGTGGGGCACGATGATCCCCACGAAACCAATCAGTCCCACCACTGAGACAATGGCTGCGGTCCCGAGCGATGACGCCCCCACCACGAGCAGGCGAACGGACCGCACCGAGAGACCCAGGGAACGTGCTTCGTCGTCGCCCACGCTCATCACGTCGAGCGCGCGTCCGGCCAGGACGCACACGACGACGCAGAGCACCACGTAAGGGATGACGATCTCGACCGAGTGCCAACTCGAGGTACCGAGCGAACCCAGTAGCCAGATGTACACCCGGGCGATGGACTGAGTGGAGGACTGCTGCTGCAAGAACGTCTGCGCGCTGGTAAAGAGTGCGGACACCGCGACGCCCGCGAGTACCAACGTCGCCGGGGTGGAGTGCAGGCTGCGTCCGCCGACAATCCAAGTAAGCGTGACGGCGACCATGGCGCCGACGAACGCGAGCAACGGCGTCCACGTGGGCACCGAGGATGCGTTGGCGATGTTGACGATGGCCAGAGTGGCACCGAGTCCCGCTCCCGCGGCGACCCCCAGCAAATAGGGATCGGCCAGAGGATTGCGAAACACCCCCTGGTAGGTTCCACCGGCGACCGCCAGCATCGCACCCGCGAGCAGGCCCAACACCATGCGCGGCGCGCGCACTTGCCAGACAATCGACGACTGCGTCCACGTCAGCGTCGAGTGACCGACGCCGACGTGACTGAGCACGTCGCCCACGATGCGCGACGTCGCGATTGACGTCGGTCCGATGACGAGCCCACACACCACGGCGGCCCCGAGGGCCACCACGGTCGAGATCGCGACGAAGAGTACTCGTCGCGAACTCGGTGGGCTCGTCAACACGGAACGACTACTTCCAGACGCGCGGGTCGGCCAGGGTCTTCTTCACCGCCGCAGTAATCTGACCCATCAAAAGGTTGAGTCGCGGTCCCCAACGCGAGGCCACGTCATCGTTGAGATTGACCACGTGATGATCCGCCACGGCGCTGATCTTGGCGAAACCGGGGCGCCGGCCCACCTTGGCCAGCGTGACCTTGCAGCAGATGGTGTCGGCCAGCAGGATCAACTTGGGGTTGGCACTGGCGATGTACTCCGCGCTGAGCTGCGGGTATCCGGGGTCGGCACTCGTGGCCCCGGCGTCGGCGATGTTCACCACTCCCAGCGACTTCATCAGTGCGCCGACGAACGTGGCGCTGGTGAGTGAGTAATACGTGGGATCGAGTTCGTAGTAGACGGTGATCTTCTTCTTGGGGTGCGCCGGCACCGACTTGACGTCAGCCGCAATCGAACGCGATAGCGACGACGCCAACTTGTTGGAGGCAGCGACGTGTCCCGTCAAACCGCCGAGCTGGCGAATCTGCGAGAGCGCGCCCGCCAATGACGTGGGCGCGTATTGCGCGACGACCTTCACGCCCAGGGCGGTGAGCTTCTCCTTGATGGAATTGGCATCGTAGGAGATGATGACCAGATTGGGCTTGGTGGAGGAACCCGCGGTTGCCTTGCAGATGCCGATGATCGACTCCACACTCGGATTCAGCGCGTTGACCCGCTTGCTCGGCAGACCGTGCGTCGGGAAATTCGAGTCGCTGTCGACCGCTTGGACTTGAGGTCCGGCGCCGATAGCGAAGAGTGTCTCGGTCGCGGTGGGCGACAACGACACGACGCACGACGGCGACGTACTCGCCGTAGCGGACGATTCACTCAATAGGGGAATAGCAATGGCACCCAGTGCGAGGGCCAGTACCAACCGGAGGGACTTGAACATGGATATCTCCTTTCCGTCGAAGTGGTGTGGACGACGGATGGATATCCGAACGACCGCCCTTTACCTCGAGAGCTGTCTTCACAATCTCCTCGTCGCAGGCGACCTGGCTTCGCGGATGAAATCATCCACTTACAGTTGCGGGACAGCGTTGGAATCTCACCAACTTCGCTGCTCCGAGGCAACCTCGACCTTACCCCATCGCGGTACCCGCGCCGACGCGCGGGAGCGCCAGACGCCAACCACATGGTCGTCACTTCGTTACATCTGGTCCGGTGCCTCGATGCCGAGCAGTGAGAGCCCGAGTGACAACGTGCGCGCAGTGAGTTCGCATAGCGCGAGTCGCTCGGTGCGCGTGGGTTCGCTCGCCGAGAGGACCGGGCAGGCCTCGTAGAACGTGGTGAAGCGCTGCGCAAGATCGAAGAGGTACCCGCTCAGGCGGTGCGGTTGCAGGGTCGCGAGAGCGCCGTCCACGGCCTCGGGGAATGCGAGAAGTCCGAGCGCCAAGTGACGTTCGGCGTCATCGTGCAGCGCGAAGATCGCGGTGTTCGGGTCCCAGGGCACGTCGAGCCGACGAAAGATCGATCGCAACCGCGCGTGCGCGTACTGCAGGTAGGGACCAGTGTCGCCCTCGAAGGCGATCATGCGGTCGAGGTCGAAGACGTAGTCGCGCTGGCGGTCCGTCGACAGGTCGGCGTACTTCACTGCGGCGCGCGCGATCTGGCGGGCCAGGTGACGGCGCTCGTCCTCCGACAGGTTGTTCGAGCGCAACGCCAGAGCATCATTGGCACGTTGAGTGGCCTCATCGAGGAGCCCGATGAGTTTCACCGTCTCGCCGGAGCGGGTCTTTAACATCTTGCGGTCGGCTCCGAGCACGTTGCCAAAGGCCACGTGCTCACAACGCACCGATGCGGGAAGCCATCCGGCCGCGCGCGCGACGGCGAAGACCATCTCGAAGTGCTGGCCCTGGGGCGCTCCCACCACGTAGAGGATCTCGTCGGCGTGCAGGTTGCTCACCCGGTCGCGCACGGCGGCCAGGTCGGTGGCGGCGTAGCCGAAGCCCTCGTCGCTCTTTTGCACGATCAGTGGCAGCGGCTCGCCGTCGCGATTAGTGAAGCCCTCGGGAAATACGCAGAGTGCTCCCCCGCTCTCGACTAACAATCCCGCGGCGTCCAGGTCGCTCACCACGTCCTCGAGCATGTCGTTGTAATACGACTCGCCCACCACGTCGGCGGGTGTCAGCGTGACGTCTAAGGCGGCGTACACGTCGGCGAAGTAGGCCACGGACTCATCCACCAGGATCTGCCAGAGGCGACGCGTCTCGGCGTCCCCGCTCTGCAGAGCCACCACGCGAGCACGGCTGCGCTCCTTGAATGCGTCGTCGGAGTCGAACTTCGCGCGCGCGCCGCGGTAGAAACTGTCGAGGTCGCCAATCGACAAGGAGGCAATTGCCTCGTCCTCGCCCAGGTCGAGCAGGTGCTCGATCAGCATCCCAAAGGGCGTACCCCAGTCGCCCACGTGGTTGCGCGAGATGACCTGGTAGCCACGAAAGCGGTACATTCGCGCCAGGGCGTCGCCAATGACGGTCGAGCGCAGATGCCCGACGTGCATCTCCTTGGCGACGTTGGGCGCCGAATAGTCGATCACGGCGATGCGTCCCGAGAGGGTACCCACCCCCAATCGCTCGTCATCGAGGAGGGTTCGCAATTGCTCGTTCAAGAACTCCGTCGTCAGGGTCAGGTTGAGAAATCCCGGCCCGGCGACCTCGACGTCGGCAACTCCTTCGAGGTCGAGGTGGCTCAGAACCTCGGCCGCCGTGTCACGCGGGTTCATCCCTCGCAATTTGGCCAGCGCCATGACCCCGTTGGCCTGGTAGTCACTACGATCCGAGGGACGCAGCACCGGGTCGGCACCGTCGGCAATCGCGTCAAATGCGCCCCGTAGTCGGCCCAAGAGAACGTCGTAGGTGGAAGTCACCGCTCCATTCTCCCATCTGGACCTCACCCGCTCGCGCCAGCCGCTATCGAGTACCAAAAAACCGGGCAGAATAGTTGAATGACCTCCTCCCTCAACTCCTTCAACGCGCTCGACACCTTGGACGTGAACGGTCGCTCCCTCAATTTCTTCTCGCTGCGCGCGAGCGGTCTGAGTTCGTTCGCGATCGACCGGTTGCCCTACTCCATCAAGGTCCTACTGGAGAACCTGTTGCGCCACGAAGACGGCGTCAAGGTCACCGCGGCGGACATCGAAGCGCTGGCGCGTTGGAGCGAGACCCCCACGCGTCACGGTGAGGCTGCGGGCGACGACGCCGTCGAGATTGCCTTCACTCCCGAACGCGTCCTCATGCAGGACCTGACCGGCGTGCCGGCGGTAGTGGACTTGGCCTCGATGCGCGACGCCATCATTGCCCTCGGCGGTGACCCGGCCAAGATCAACCCGCTGGTCCCCGTTGAGCTAGTCATTGACCACTCGGTCATCCTCGAGCGCACCGGCACGCCGGAGAGCTACGAGCAGAACGTGGCCATTGAGTACGACCGCAATATCGAGCGCTACACCTTCCTCAAGTGGGCCCAAAGTAGTTTCGACCAGTTCCGCGTCGTACCCCCGGGGATGGGCATCTGCCACCAGGTCAACCTCGAGCACCTCGCCCGCGTGGTCTTTGAAAACAAGGGCGTGGCCTACCTCGACACCGTCGTGGGCACGGACTCGCACACCACCATGGT